>CAWVWD010000689.1:0-2448 GCA_963933585.1 uncultured Saprospiraceae bacterium | reverse complement strand
GAGAACATAGCATTTTTCAGCTTCGAGTTACGAATTTTATTGTATAGAATAATCTTCTAATTACGTTAGAAACGTTACGCAGAAAACGTAACTCGTCCTGAAATAATAGAACCAGTTTGAAATCCACCACGAAAATTACAAAGATTAATTAACGGATCAAACTACTCATCAAATGTATATCATCTGTAATAATTGCGGTACAACCATCGATTTTCCGGATTACCCACATCAGGTAATTTGTTCGTCGTGTAATACGTATTTACAGGTGGAAGAAGAGAATGATAGAATTGTGGCGACGATTATTGAGGAATCGGAATTTGATAATTCTATTTTTCAGCAACAAAATTTGCCCATTAATTTTCATTATTTCGGTGACCTTTTCAGTCTGATGCGATTGGAATCGGAGTATGACGAGGAAATGGAAGTGAACTTCGCATACGCTATAATCGCAGGAAAAAAGTTGCGTCCGATGTTATTGCGAGGTTTGTATCGAATTTTTTTTGGAATCTTATTTACAGTTTGGATAGTACTAGTTTTATTGGATGTGGATGATTCTCTAACATTTTGGAGTGTTACGTTGCCATGCCTTTTTCTATTTTATGGTTTATTTCTTCTCAGAGTGGGCATTCGAGAATTGATAAAATGGTTCAGACTATGGCGATTTGAGCGAGAATATGTAAGAGAAAAGGCTGTAATAATGAAAAATTTCCACTTTTCTATTCGAGAATTATCAAATGATTTAAAGCGAAATT
This sequence comes from uncultured Saprospiraceae bacterium, assembly GCA_963933585.1. Classification (GTDB taxonomy): domain Bacteria; phylum Bacteroidota; class Bacteroidia; order Chitinophagales; family Saprospiraceae; genus CAWVWD01. The sequence continues at coordinate 1,696 of CAWVWD010000689.1, read as the reverse complement.
TTGCTGATTTTGAGGATAACGAGGAATACGGAAAAGCATTAGAAAAAGAATTTTTCTATATTGAATTATTCAAAACGCTAAGAGTTTACATCGGTTCGCCATCGCTTTCAAAATCATATAGGATATTCGCCATTTTTATTCCGACAGGTTTCATATCTGTTTTCTATGGATTTGAAGAATTTCCACTGGCATTTATTTATACGGTTATCTCCATAATTTTTGCATTTTTTGGCTTAGTCATCATAAGTAATTCCAGTACTTATCAGGAAACACAAGAGAAATATTGGAAAAAAAGAGAACGATATCTTGATAAATTTAAAGATATTTTTTAGCATTTATGTGTGATTAGAAAGTCGATTACGCCGACTTTTATCGAAAATTATAATATAATTTGCGATTACATTAATCATTCATATTTCGCTATTGGAAACAACATTTTTAAAAAATAGAAGTCGGTGAATATCGGCGTAATCAGTGCTTTTGGCGTTCTTACCACGAAAATCATACTAATAAAGTTCCTCTTTGTAAAACGGGATTAATGCAAAAATCACAGCTGGAACGTAAAGTCGCAAGCGATTCATCACGCCATCTGTCAATAAACCGGCCGAACCCATTTTCTGTTTGGAATTTTCCAATTTGAAAACAATATCATCTGCGTGACCGAGTTCATAACCTTGATTAATTAAATCCACGACTTTTTGAGGTAAGAAAAAGCCAGCAGTTCGAGCTTTCCCAATTTTATTTTTAGAAATCACAACAATCCAAGCCATGACTTCCATTTCGTTTTCGCCATGACGAATATTTCCACCTTCTACACCGACCCAAAAGTCAGCATTTGGCATTGCTTTCTGAGCATTTTTCGCTCGATTTAATGCACCCGTAAAAGTTTCTTTGTCGCCTATCGGCTGATCGCTCACTTCTGATGGAACGCTCACGCCTTCCGTTTCTAATTTCCAATCAGGAAACATTTCGGTAAAACCATCGTGAACAGCTTGAATTTTTATAGGATTTTTAGAAGCAATAATTATTTTCATGTGTAAAGATTTTAAAAGTGTTTTGATATATAAGATTTAGAGGTCTTTTGTCTAAAATCTGTAAACCTTTATACCGAAATTGTAAAAAAATGAGTGCCAAAAGAACTTTAACTTTCATTTTTACTTTAACTGAAGATTTATTAGGCAAAAGTATTGCAAATATGCTAAAAACCCCGTTATATTTAGAGAGAATTTTTTTTGGTAAAAGGTAAATGTCAAAGTGTACAGAGAAATTGTAAATATAGAAAAAATAACCACTAGGATTTTTTCTCCACGCTAAGCTATTTCCCTTTTACTCAACAAACTAATAATTAAAAAAGTGGCTTTTCCAAAAAAAATACATCAGAAAATGAATGAGCAAATCTTGTGGATATTGATAGAACAGACACAAGTAGAAAAAAGTAGCGTTTATAAACAGAGTCAACTTTTAATGGAATTGTTATCAGAATGGTCTGTCCCATTAATATTGAAATTTGAAAAAACATATTGGTCATTAATACAGCGTTCTTACGATGCCGACCTTTGGGCAGCAGCTTACGTTTTGAATGATGGTTGCTCGCAAGAAGAATTTTTAAACTTCAGAAATTGGTTGCTATTACAAGGTCAGTCGACTTTTCGAAAGACAGTTGAAGATCCGGAAAGTATTACAGAATGGCTTGATT
>CAWVWD010000688.1:0-2453 GCA_963933585.1 uncultured Saprospiraceae bacterium | reverse complement strand
AAAGAATAAAAATTTGAATTTTTGTTGAGAGAAGGAAATGCCTCCATTTTTTACCATTAAATCACTTTAAAGAAACGAAAATTGTTATAAAAATCATTACTAAAATCAAGGATAACGACTAAAATTCATAATATCAAGGATAAAGTCAGTATCTCGTCCACATAAAGTCAATTCACTTTTAATACTAAATACATATAATTTATTAATTTTAATAGAATCTTTATAGATTTGCTATTCGATGCATTCATTGTGACATAGTAAATTATAAATATATAAAATATACAAAATATATAAAATTTATGGTCATCTATTTTGGTTTACGGTTGGACGATAGTGTATATCCAACTTTTATTGATTATAAAGGACAGAATACAGCGGTTGGTTATCAATATTGTGGACGACAAAATCTAATTAATTTATTAGAAATTCACTTAGGTTTGGTCGGTCATCCGAATAATAATGCCCATATTCGAATTGAACAATATAGACAAGCATTAAAAAATTATTTGTCGAATCACCGAGTTCTCGGGACAGATAGTAAAACGGCATTTTATAAGATTTCTTTTGAGGCGGATGAATTAGCGACTGCAAAGGCATTGCTAGAGCGAAGAGATGAGTTAGTTTTAGCGAATTGGAATTTTGAAATCGTTGAAAATATGCCAATTCGTTTAAGCGTTTTGGCAGAAATAGAAGCGAGTTTAGAATTAAAAAAAGAGGAGGCTCCGTTGCGATTGAATTTAGGTTTTGCGGATAGGTTTCACTTGGTTTTATTGGCATTGGATAAAGAGAAAACGCCATTAAAGAAGATTTTTATTAATGAACCTTTATCGTTATTGCCACAATATTTAAAAGACCTTTTTGAAAAATTAAAATCACAAAATGTTGATATTCAACATTTAACATTAGAAAATAAATTCGATGATACCGATTTAGGACAATTTCGAAAAGCGGTATTCAATAAGAAAAATGGTAAACGCACAAAAATAACTGCAAAAGCAGATGGTTCGTTGGTCATTATGAAAGCGAAAAGAGAAACGGAAGCAGCGGAATTTTTGGCGAAGTTCTTTCGAGAAAATCAGGATTTCAAACCATTGTGTTTGATTCCTGAAAAAAATCGAGTATTAGACAATGCGTTGATACAAGAAGGTTTACCGAGTTTAGGAATTCAGTCCGCTTCTTTAGCTCGTCCCGTTTTACAGCTTTTGAAATTAGTGCCGACGTTCTTTTGGCGACCGATTGATCCATTTAAAATAATGGAGTTCGTATCATTAGCAGTGAAACCGCTGAGAGATGATTTGGCGAATCTAATTGCTACGGAAATGGCTCAAACGCCAGGTTTGCTTTCTGATCGTTGGCAAATCATGATTCGGTCGTATTTTGATGATTTGGCCAAACGAGCGGTATTAGACAAAAACATTAAGGTCAAACAAGTCCGGGAAGAATACGATTTTTGGTTTAAGCGACAACGTTATGATATAAGTTCGGTCGTCCCCAAAGAGGAAGTATTGGAAGTCTTTAATCGAGTAAGTGATTGGGCTTTGAAAGAGTTTGAACATTTGGGAAGTAAGCAGCCATCTTTATTGGTTCTGAGTGAACAAGCGAAACGGATTTGTGAACTACTTAATGCGTTTCCGGAAACGGAAACACACTTGACACACTTGGAATTAGAACGAATTGTTAAAACGATTTATGAACCATCGCCAATTACGTTTAAGGAGCGAGAGGTGAATCATTTACCATTAGTTCATCATTCGAGTTCGGTGATTGAAAAAGTAGAGGATTTAGTTTGGTGGAACTTTTCACAGAACGAAGTGGACCACTTTTTCGCTCGCTGGTATCATAAAGAAGAAACTTTTTTGGAAGCTCGAAATGTCACATTAACGACTCCAAAAGAGGAAAATATTTTACTGCTTTGGCAACGTCCAAGAGCAATTTTACAAAGCCAAAATCGACTCTTACTTATTGTGTCGAAAATGGTCGATGGGACGGAGGTTCAGCCGCATCCGCTTTACAGTGACTTAGAAGCAACTTTTTCCAATTTAGAAGATTTAATATTTAATATTGACTCATTATCAAATGTTAATGTATTAAATAACTTTTATATTAGTGAAAAAACAAATATTCAAACGAAGAAATTAGGACAACCAATTCCTTATTTGAATGTCACGAAAGGTCAAGATGTAACGGATAGAGAAGCCGAAACTTTCACGAGTTTAGAGGCGTTATTTTATTATCCATATAAATGGGTCTTCAAATATAAGTTAGGATTACAAAAAACATCCATTCTTTCAGTCGTAAAAGATTCGACCTTGATGGGGAATTTAGCACATCGACTTTTTGAAATTCTATTCAATCAGAAAGAGGTACTGACTTGGGATAGGGTAAAAGTACAATCTTGGGTGAATCAAAATATTCAACGATTATTGGAACGAGAAGGTGCTGTACTTTTAATG
>CAWVWD010000687.1:0-2454 GCA_963933585.1 uncultured Saprospiraceae bacterium | reverse complement strand
TCTACGAGAATAAACTATCAATAACTTTTGAGCAGTTGCACTAATTCATTGTAAACATTACAAAAACAAGTAATATCTTTTTTGGTTATTTGACAATTTCTGCAAAAGGGAGCAGGTGACTTGAAGTCACCTGCTCCCTTTTGCACTGTTTTCGACACTTTCAAAGCGTTATTTATACATAAATTTATAAGATTTGCAGAAATTGTCAAAAAGCCATTAATTTTAATAAGATTAAAACAAGATTAGGGAACGTAAATTTTGCAGATAAAGGCAGGTTTTTTCTAAAAAAATCTGCAAAATATACGTTTTCCCCCAATAATTAAATTTGCAAAAAAAAAGAAATTTGCAAAAAAATGACTCAATCCGCAGAGTCTGCGTTCTCCAATATTACAAATTATGATATTCTTCCGCATCATGTTCTGGACTATCCAAATTCGTATTTTCCACATAAGTCTCTCTATCGAAAAACGGATCATCCTCTTTTGGCATATCTCTAACCGGTGTATAACGATCTTCCACTACATTACCCACTAAATTCTCCAAACGTTTATTTACTTCACGAGAAGTCAAATCTTTATATACAACTTCAGATTGAATCTTAGCGATTTCACGAGATAACATATTATTCTTATCTGTGATTTTTTTCGTCATATTGATTTCCATAGTTCTCAATCCTGCATCTAATTTATCATTCGTTTCTTGGCGAATAATACCTTCCAATACATAAATCAACCGATTCAACACTCGATAAACAAACAAACCACCAAAACCACCTAATAAGGAAATCGTTACTTTACTACCTAACATACTACTATAACTGTCACCTGCAGCCGCAATATCAAAACGTACCAATTCAGAAAGAATCAATCCGGCAATCAAACCCATTGCGAATTCTATCCAATAAGATGCTTCGTAAGTCGGGTTGTAAGTGTAATTAGTGACGTAATCTCTTGCACGGAACAAAGCACTAAAAGCAGCACCCAAACCTGCTGCTGCAATTAAAAAAGCGGCATTTAGCACTAACTTTATACCGTCATAATCGAACAAACTCATTTCTTGTCCATCGATTTTTACCATATCTGACGTTCCTAATCCAATCAATGCGATTAAGGAAATAAATGCTGCGGCCAATAATCGACGAATCAACGGAACAGAACCAAATACTTGCCAACGACCACTTTTAACGGATTCATATTGGTATAATAATAAAGTCTGCGGCCGAGCTGGCGAAATTGTTTTCACCAATGTATTATGACAATTCGCCAATACCAATATATCCTCCGTCGAAAGTTGAAATGGGGCAGAATCACTCATCCACTCATTATTCATTATTTTTAAACTGTTTAATGGCGGAACTTTCGCCTGCACACTATCCAAATCTGTCACTAAATATGGTGGAACGATGAAACTATTACTCAAAGCGTGTTTCAGCATCGTCGTACATTCTCTATATAATAATTCTGCGGAGGATAATGGATGAAATTTAGTTGTATTTTTTGCCATGGTTTTTATTTTTTTATTTATATAACCGAAATTGATTCGGCAAGAACATTTATTTCTAATTTAATTTTTCTACGATATTAATATTACAAAGCAATATCGTGAAAATTATTGAATGTCACTATCATCGTGCAGTCTTACCGTTCATTTTTGATAAATTTATGTGTTTTTCGAATTTAAATATTTTTCTTATCAATTTTTGTACGTTGCGGCTGCAAATACTTTCATAAGAAACGGCAGCTGAAGTAGCCGCTACAAAATATATAATATGTATCAAACAATCATTAACACCACCGAATTAAACAATCTTTTAAAACAAGAAAATATTGTCGTCATTGATTGTCGATTTTCATTAGGAGATAAAAATGGTGGTCAAAAAGCGTATTTGGAATCTCATATTCCAAATGCATTCTATGCACATTTAGATAATGATTTATCCGGTGAGATTATCAAAGGAAAAACTGGACGACATCCGTTTCCATCAGTTGAAAAAATAACGAAATTTTGTTCGTCTTGGGGAATTGATGATACGAAGCAAGTCGTGGTTTATGACAATAGTCATGGTGGACTTGCAGCGAGATTGTGGTTTATGTTGCGATGGTTGGGACATGAAAATGTCGCAGTTTTGAATGGTGGATGGAAAGCTTGGATGAACGGCAATTTTTCGACAACCAATAATATTCCAGAAAGTCAAAATGCAGATTTTCATGCAAATCCCAAAAGCGATTTATTGCGTTCTGCAAATGATATTCAAGCAAATATTGAAAAACCAAAATTCACATTAATTGACGCCCGAGCCGCCGCACGTTATCGAGGAGAAATCGAACCGATTGATCCAATTGCTGGTCATATCCCAACGGCTTTATCATTTCCATTTTTGGATAATTTAGACGAGAATCATTTATTTATTAATACCGAAAAAATCAAAAAACGATTTGAATCTGTTATTAATAA
>CAWVWD010000686.1:0-2460 GCA_963933585.1 uncultured Saprospiraceae bacterium | reverse complement strand
AAGTTATCAACAATATAATTTCGTTGTTCTTTTAAATCGGCTATTTCTACATTTCTCAAGGCAATTTTCGAAAGTGAATCTACGCTTTTAGCATAGACATAAGATTGTCGATATTCGGGATAAGCTTGTACGCGAAGATTTATAGTTTCTAATATTATTTCAGAACGTTTATTTGCAACTTGTTGAAAATAAACGTCATTTTTTGTCAACATTTCGCTGATAATATTCCTAGATTGATGCTTCCAGAATAAAAGTACTACAATGCTTATTGCAGATAATCCAATCCATATTTTAATGTTTCTATTGAGCATGAGATTTTAGTATTTTCTAATTCATTTGTTGCAAAAAGACTTTTCTGTAAAAAAGGTTTAGTATGTAAACATGATATCTCTTAAACGGTGAAAAAATCAAAAGGCACAAAAGTTGTTCTCTTCTTTTTTTAATATCTTTTCTGCTTTTTTCTAAGGTTTCGGGACAAGTTATGATTCAAATTTTTATAAAAAACGATTTTATTCCAAATGACTTACATCTTTATGTAATACAATTTTAAAAACATCAGCATTCAATTCCACGATATATAAACCAGTATTCCAATGCTGATAATTATCCATTTCTCTCAAATGGTCATTATTAATCAAACACATCAAACAGCGAAGCGTTCTGCCATGTGAACAAATCAAGGCCCGTTTGAAATCTGTTCTTTTGAGTTCCTCCAAAAAATGATTCAGTCGAACAACCATTTCTGCTGCACTTTCGCCACCCTCTAATCTGGCATCAAAATTACCGTCATTCCAATACTCAATTAATTTTTTATATCTTTGAATACTCTCTTTTGTTCCTTTCTGACCTTCATGTATTCCCCAACTTATTTCTCTGATTTCCGCCCGAACTCGCCAGGTAATTCCCTTATTAATAAAATGTTGAACGGTTTCATGTGTTCGTTTTAGTGTAGAAGAATAGACATAATCGAACTCGACATCTTTGTATTTATTGAAAAAGTGTAACGCTTGTAACTTTCCATTTTCATTCAATGACGAATTCACGCCACTTCCTTGAACGATTCCTTGACGGTTAAAATCTGTTTCGCCATGTCGGATAATATATAGTTCTTTCATCTTTTTGATTTTCTCACGACTGAAGTCATGGGTTGAGATATGTCATCTCTAATGGGGTTTATAGAATTATCGAAATTTATCGTCGCAAATAGAATATTTATTACCAATAGATTTGTTAGCCTTATAAAATCAATGATTTTAGCTTTTTCCTATTAGGACTAGTTATAAAAGCGAACACTTTTTTATTGATTTTGAACGTAACATTTAAGCTCAAAGTTTCGATTATTTCAGAAGTGTCTAACATCTCAAATCTAGTCGCGAAACGGTCTAACACCTCTAATTATCAATACAATTTTCACTTCCCTTCCCGAACAGCAATCAGTCGTAAATATAAATCTGCGACAATGATATTTTGAATAATTGGGTTGGCAAACTCTTCTATTCCAACAGTTTTATAAAGTTCAAAAGCTAATTCGTGTGGCTTAACATCGCCGTATTCTTTTTTGACCAAATAGTTTTTAGCGTAAGCCAATCCTGTTTCATTCAAGCAATTATAGTAAGAGCCATTAATATTTAAAGTCCAATAATTTTCAATATATTTTACGATTACCTGATTTCCTTCCTCATCATAAGCCAATTCTTCGGTGTAAGTTGTATCGCCTAACTCTGTTAAGCGAACCCAAATGTCTTTGAAGTTCGGATGATTCAATAATTGTTTGGAGACCGCACTATTAAGAAGAATTTGGGTATCTAAATCATTTCCAAACTGTCCTGTCCAAGCTAAGCAATAGCGTTCATAAGCGACTGGTAAACCTTCGCCTTCTTCTATTAAATACGCCGTCATAAATTTTTCTAAATTCGATTTTGCAGCTGCTAATAGTTGGAAAGTCTCTAAATCGAAACAGTTCTCAAAGTCCGTAATGGGTTCAAAACTATCGAATTTCAATTTCGTTTTAGTATTCGTTTCGGTCGTATTCTCAGAGGAACAACTAAAAATGAGTAAGTAAGGGATAATTAATAATATGATTTTATACATGACTTTTTAGAAAGTTGATAGTTGGTAGTTTTGTAGTTGGTAGTGCGAAAACCACCAACTACTAACTGTAAATTATAAATTATTTTTTCATTTCCGCATAGTATTTATAAAAATACGGAATCGTTTCAATGCCTTTAAAATAGTTAAAAATACCGTAAGACTCGTTAGGTGAATGAATCGCATCTGCATCCAAACCAAAACCCATCATCACAGATTTTACACTTAAAATACGTTCAAACATTTCTACAATCGGAATACTTCCACCACTTCTTTCTGGTATAGGCGTCTTACCGAAAGTCGTTTCATAAGCACGGCTTGCCGCTTTATATTCTGTGGAGGCTGTTGGTGTAATCGCAGGGTCTCCACCAT
>CAWVWD010000685.1:0-2461 GCA_963933585.1 uncultured Saprospiraceae bacterium | reverse complement strand
TGGATAAACTTGTTTAGGGTCATAAAAGGTATATTTTCCATACAAATGTAAACATCTCAAAATAATTATAAAAATAGTACTTTTAGTTCTACATCTACGCTATATCAACCTTAAAAAGTGTTGTACTTTCCGTAATACGTGTAAAATAGCTTCCACTAATATTGCTTAAATTTGTACTTCAAAAATTATTGAAAACCGCGTCGATTTTACCTGTGCTAATCTACTCCGATTTTTTCGGGGGAAACCTTAAAAAAATCGATACGGTTTGGTATAAAAAATAAAAATGTCCAACGATATTATACAAGTCAAAACGATTACACAATTACATGAATTAATTGGCGGAGCAAAACCAAAACATCCATTAATTAGCATTATAGACTATGCGAATGTGGAAATGCCTACCAAGAATTTTTATCAGCAATTTAGCATGGATTTTTATTCGATTTCACTAAAAAATGGTGATTGTGGCATTACTTATGGCCGAAAGCATTACGATTTCGAGGAAGGCGTTATGGTTTTTACAACTCCGAATCAAACGATAACGGTCGATAGTAGTGAGGGCAGTTATTCCGGTTGGGGAATGTATGTTCATCCCGATTTGATTCGCAACTCAAACTTAGGTCAACATATTAATGACTATTCGTTCTTTTCTTACAATTCGGTAGAAGCATTGCACCTTTCGGATGAGGAAAAATCTATTATTTTAAATTGTGTCAATAACATCAAAAACGAGTATAATCAATATATTGACAATTATAGTCAAACACTTTTGGTAAGTAATTTAGAATTACTTTTAAACTATTGTATGCGATTTTTTGGACGGCAATTCAATACTCGAACGAATCACCATCAAGACATTGTCGCACAGTTTGAGAGTTATTTATACGACTATTTCAATGATGATAACTTATCAGAAAATGGCTTACCGACGGTTCAAAGTTGTGCAGAAAAAGTGAATTTATCTGCTAATTATTTGAGTGATTTATTAAAAAAAGAAACCGGAAAAACGGCTCAAGAACATATTCATCTGATGATGATTGGTAAGGCGAAAACTTTATTAATCAATTCTAACCTCTCGATTAAAGAAATTGCCTATGATTTGGGTTTTGAATACCCTCATTATTTTAGTCGTATTTTTAAATCCAAAACAGGGCAAACCCCTGTGGCATATCGGAATTTGAATTAAAATAGACGGTTTATTTGAGCGTGAACGCTTGTTCCTAGCGTAACGAGAAGTTGAAATAATAATATTTTTTTCTACTTTTGAAGAATTAAAAACTCCTATTTCAAATTACTAAAACAATACAACGACTAATGATAATTACTAAAAACGTAAATATTTTTCGACTCTTAGCCTGGACAGGACATCATATTCTTTGGCTATTGACAGGTTCGACCATTATTGCTTGTCTGTATAAATACGAGTTCTTAAACTTTAGTATTCCGTGGTTGCCAATTTCGGTAATTGGTACTGCTGTCGCATTTTATACCGGTTTCAAAAACAATAGTGCTTATGATAGAATGTGGGAAGCACGAAAAATTTGGGGTGCGATTATTAACAGCAGTCGAGCTTGGGGAAGTTATATTGATAGTTTTGTTTCCAATCAATTCAGAGCGGAAGACGCTTCGGAAGAAGAAATTCACCGTATCAAAAAACGATTAATCTATCGACACATTGGCTGGTTATACGCTTTACGAAGTCAATTATTGGTTCCGACACCGTGGGAACATATCAACCAAAGTGGAAGCGTTGGAAAAATTGCCAAACGTTATCAGAAAAAATTTGGTGTTGGTTTGGTGGCGGATGAAATTACACAAACCGAACTTAAACACTTCCTACCAGCAGCAGAACACGACAGATTAATTAATCATGTTAATACAGCGACTCAAATTATCAATGAACAATCCAGAGAATTACAAGCACTTAGAAAGGATGATCTGATTGATGACTTTCGTCAAATGGAATTACAACAATTATTATATCATTTCTACGAACATCAAGGCAAATGTGAGCGAATTAAGAAATTCCCATTACCTCGTCAATATGCGAATATGAGCTTTTATTTCGTCAGCATTTTTATTTTTCTATTGCCATTTAGTATGGTTCCTGAACTAATAAAATTGGGTGAGTTAGGTTTTTGGTTTTCAATTCCAATAACGGCTTTGGTCGGTTGGGTTTATGTAATGATGGAAATTGTAGGTGATTATTCCGAAAATCCTTTTCAAGGAATGGCGAATGATATTCCGATGTTGTCGTTGTCTCGTGTGATTGAAATCGACTTACGGGAAATGCTGGGCGAAACTGATTTGCCGGCGGGTATTGAAGCGAAAAATGGTATTTTGATGTAGGGAGTTGCCCATAACTGCGTTATGGGTTGTGTTATGTCGTCCCTATGGGACTTTTGAATTAATAATTCATACGATAATAATGCCGGATCAAGGACCACTGCCGCCGCAGTTA
>CAWVWD010000684.1:0-2464 GCA_963933585.1 uncultured Saprospiraceae bacterium | reverse complement strand
CGTACGTTTTTTTGCCATTGCTTCATTTTCGTTTGTAAATTAAAAACTAAAAGCGAGACGTAAACAACCAACCTTTAATCTTTAACTAATTCATCAAAATAATCGTAGGCTTTTGTGAAGCGATTATTTACTTCATCTCTACCCAAAAGTGCCATGATTTCGAAGATAGAAGGACCTTGATTTATTCCTGAAAGTGCTAAACGCAAAATCGGAAATACTTGACCAAAACCTAATTCTTTTTCTTCCATAAATGCTTTAACTGTTTTTTCTAATATTGCTACATCATAAGATTCCGCACGATTTATTAAAGCCGATAAACTGTTAAAAAGTTCCCTGCTTTCGATTTTCCAACGTTTTTTTATCATTTTTTCATCATAAGTCGCTACAGAATCAAAACAATACGCTCCATTCGCTACAAAGTCAGACAACGTTTCCGCACGTTCTTTCATCATCAAGCAGTAACTCGCCAAGAAATCATCACTGACTTCATAACCTTTCGCAGCGATTGATGACTTCACTAAAGTCGCCAATTCTGTACCTGATTTTGACATAATATACTGTTGATTATACCAACGAGCTTTATCAAAATTAAACCTTGCTCCACTTTTGCTTACTCGGCTAATCTCAAACTCTTCAATTAATTCATTGATACTAAAAATCTCTCTTTCCGTTCCCGGATTCCAACCCAAGAATGCTAAGAAATTAATCAAGGCATCTGGCAAAAATCCAAATGCATCAAAACCTCTAAACGCATCCACTCCATTTCCACTATTCCAAGAAAGTGGAAAAACGGGGAAACCTAAACGGTCGCCATCACGCTTACTCAACTTCCCGAACATCGTACTTTTTAAAAATTCTTTCAGAAGAATCTTATCTTCTTTATCTTTCTTTTTAATTTTCAAACGTGCGGCTAAGTCCGCTTTATCTTGCAAAACCATGCGAGTGAATTCAATTGCTTTTTGCTCTCCAGCCGCCATTTCAGGATACTTTTTCACAAATTCAGCAGCGAATTTTGTCGCCAATTCATTGATATTTTTCTTCGTAATATATGATTCCGGAGAAGGTTTTAATATCAATGGCAAATGCGAAAATTGCGGCATCGTATCTTCCCAACCGAATGCACGATACAGTATAACATGCAACGGCGTACTCGGCAACCATTCCTCTCCACGAATTACATGCGTGATTTTCATCAAATGATCATCCACAATATTCGCCAGGTGATAAGTCGGCATTCCGTCCCCTTTCATCATCACTTTATCATCCAATTCATCCGAATGAAAAGAAACTCGACCACGAACCAAATCATCAAAAACAATCATTTCATCGCGAGGAATTTTGATACGAATCACATACGGTTCCCCAGCAGTAATTTTTGCCTGAACTTCCTCCGCTGACATTGCCAAAGAAGTTTTCATTTGTTCCCGAATCTCAAAATTATATTTGAATGTCGGATTTTCTTCTCTGACTTTCGTCAATTCTTCCGACGTATCAAAAGCGTAATATGCACTTCCGCTATCAATCAGTTTTTGAGCATATTCCAAATATAATTCCTTCCGTTCCGACTGACGATAAGGACCAAAATCTCCACCGTTCACCACACTTTCGTCCAGTTCCATTCCCAGCCATTCCAATGCTTTCAAGACATAATTTTCCGCACCTTTTACATAACGACCCTGGTCCGTATCTTCGACTCTCAAGATAAATGTTCCGCCATGTTTGCGGGCGAATAAATAATTATACAACGCTGTACGAACACCACCGATATGAAGCGGTCCCGTTGGACTTGGAGCAAAACGAACTCTTACACTCATTATTTTTTATTTGTTTGGACACGGATTATCGCAGATTTCACAAATTATTTTTTGTAAAAAATCTATTACCGTAATATTTTTTAAAATTAGATTCGCAAAGGTACAATGATTTTATAGTTTGGATAGTTTCCGTTTATCAAAAATGTGTGAAATTTGGTTTAAATTTGAAATATACTCATTAAGGGATAAAAAAGTGATTTTAACATTTTGATTAAAATTACATCAATCAAATAATATATCAACTGATTTTCAGCATTTTAGATGTTCTTTAAACTACATCAAATTTGATTTTGAAAAATCACTTATTTACACCTACACAAGTATAGATAAGGAAATTAAGATATTATGATAATTGGGTAATCTGATATTACAATAAGTTATTTTTGAGTATTAATTTTATTTATTTCATATGCTTCCACAACATCCGTTGAATTGTTATAAAAAGTCATTTTTTTTAACAAAAATCCATTTTCTTTATCTATATAAACTAATTCTCTGTAGTTATCATTTATTTCTTCAAATACGTAGCATTCATATCTAATATTGGATATGTCAATATAATCTTCAGAATGGAAGTATGAAATATTATGAACAAGCCAAGTAGGTGAAGATTTAGCCTTTGTTGTTGACTTCAAATTATATTGAATATG
>CAWVWD010000683.1:0-2482 GCA_963933585.1 uncultured Saprospiraceae bacterium | reverse complement strand
GAAAGTAGGTTCTAAACCTCTCACAAAACTATTCAAAGCAGATGAAACGTCAGTGTCACTTCCTTTACTTAAACCTTTGGTTTTTAGATTTTTATAATCGCCAGTGCGAGCCGACCAAATTTGTCGTCCCTTCATAAAGTTGTCTTTTCCATCTTTAAAAATAACGTACCAACCATCGTGTTTTTTACCAAATTTTACGGTATATAGATTCGTTGAGGTATATTCATTTTCTTTAAAATAGGTTTTGACAACCGCTGTGTAAGGTGGAAATTTATTGAAATGTTCGGCATCGTATTTATTTGATTTCCTTTGCCCAAATGCGATAATTGAAACGCAAGAAAGTATTAATATAAGTAATGACTTTTTCATGATGATTCTTTTTTGTCTATGATTTTGAGCGATTAGATAAGATATATAAAGATTTGCGTCAAGCACAAATTACGGCGAGAAGTTTGATTACATCAAAAATAATGATTTTTTTATTTATAGAATGTATGCACAACGTATAATAATAAGTTATAGCATTTTCATCTTAAATAATTGATTTACAGATATTTAAAGTGAATTATATGATTTTTTATACCTTATAAAGACAGATTATAAAAAACCATCAATGAAACTAAAGATTTAGTTATAAACTGTTTTTTATCGAAAATCGGGTAGGAGTTGCAGCAAATTTTTGTATAAAAGCAGCAATCAAATAATATTTCAACGAACCTTTTCATCAGGACTACAAATTTACCGTGGACGAATTATAATTTGGAATCAAAAAGACCAACACTGATATTATCTTTTTAACAATGTATAAGACGCCTATAATTTATTAACGTAGTGAGTTTCGTGTATATGAAAAAGTAACGCGTTACTTTTTGTATAATTGAATGTCAGGCTGTTTGATTTCGGGTAGCCACTTTTTGCCTATAATTTATATTATGTTAAATAGCGTTTTCTAAGAAGAAGGGAACGGATTATCTCCGCTCCCTTCCTTATCTTATTATCCTAAAAGATTATCTTAGTTGAAAAGTTCCGCTGCTGTAGGATGTTCACCATATGGCAGTTTAATCTCCTCTTTGTTATCTAATTGAGCCAGACGGTTTTTATATTCCTTCGTAATATCTAATCTGTTTGCTTGAGCATACAATTCTTTCAATGCAATGATTGTAGAACGATCATCAGGATTTAAACTCTCTGATTTAATAAATAAAGGTTGAGCCTTTACTACGTTTTCTTGAAATTTCGCTGACAAAACCATATATTCTTTTTTTGCACTCAAAGGCAAATCAGCACGTAACTTAGCATAACGTACCGCTTCATTATAGTACAAAGCACCTAAAGAATAAATTACATCACTATATTCAGGATCTTTTTCTAGAGCAGTTTTATAGTATCTTTCTGCTTTCCCCATTAATTCTGTTCTTGCGATATCTTCAGTCGCATCCTTCATTAAGTTATCGTATGTATTACCTAATACAGAATATAAAGATTTGTTATCAGGATCTTGAGCAATCGCATCTTTCAAACGAGCTTCTAACTTGTCAGTTTCTCCATTTTTCAAGTAGTAATTAATTTCGCTATACAACAATTCTTGATTTCCAGGAAAAGCGACTCTACCCTCTTGAAGGTATTGCATTGCTTTTTCTTCATCATTATCAAAATAAGCTTTAAATAAACCGTTATAAATATCTGCTGATTTATCACCACTTTCTAATAATTGACTATATAATCTTGCCGCATCTTCTTTTCTGCCAGCAGTACTTGCCAAGAAAGCGGTTGCTTTTACATGTGTGGAATATTTAGGTGTTGCTACTCCATCTTCACTAAGGTCTACTCCAGCAAGAGGATCCGTTGTTTCATCTATAGGAGATATTAAATCGTGAATAAGCAAAACCATATTATAATCTTTATAAGCAGCTTCATAATCTCCTAAATCATAGTGACCTGCACCACGATTCCAAAATTCGAAAGCAACTTGTTGCAAATCTTTTGCAGCACCTTCTCTATTGAATTTTTTTGCTAATTCACTTTCAATTACAGCTTTACCAGCAGTATAAGCACCACTTAAAGCATCTTCATATTTTACTTTAGTTATCGCATTTTTAGATAACTCAAGGTAAATCTTACTTTTATTTAACCAAGCGCCTACTTGTTTTTTAGCAGATACTTGATCGATATTTTCAACTGCATAATCAATATTTGTTTTAGCTTCTTCTAATTTTTCGACATTCTCACCTTGACTCTGGTTATAACCTGCGAAAAATGTGTTTGCTTTTCTAATTGCCTTGGTAGGATCATCTTGTGCAGAAACAGTTACTGAGAATGCTAATAAAGCAACAGTAAGGCTTAAAGCCAATTTTTTGATGTTCATAATCATTAATTTAATAGTATTATATTATTAGAAATTACTTAGCGAATACAATGTATTATGAAATAATGTTATATAATAGTTTTTATTTCATAATATTATATTTTATGCCTAAAATTT
>CAWVWD010000682.1:0-2504 GCA_963933585.1 uncultured Saprospiraceae bacterium | reverse complement strand
TTTTAGACAATCCTTTGTTAACACCGGCCGTTTGTTTTTTCAATTGATTTGGAGAATTTACCAAAAAATACTCGACGATTTCAAAGAAAATCCGAATGGACTAATGCTGAAAAATCACTTTTGCAAAAGTCGATTTTTACCTATAAAAAAACAGGTTATTCTGCTCAAATTTATGTCTGGCAAAATGATATTGTGTATCCATATAATGGGAATGAACAATTGGTGAATTTTGGTCCTTTTGAGGAAAATAAATCCTTAAATTTCATTAGGAAAGAAGAATTCAAAACGAAGTTTTTATTTGAGTCAAAATTCTCTTATGAAATCGAAAAAAATCGAGAACGATTATATTATAATGAAAGGTTTCCACTTAATGAATACGTCGGAATCACCGATTTTTCGGGGCAGGTGTTTTCGTTTAAGACGCATAAATCAGTAGAAGATACATTGTTTTTTATTCGTAAAATAGAGGTTTTTAGTCCAAAGAAAACGACACCTTTAGTGAAACGACAATTATCAGCCATTTTTAAAAGTGTAAAATTTAGTCAAGGCGGAAAAGTTCGATATCAAATATCCGGAATACAAGATTCTACGCATTATGCTTTTGTTTTTGTTAATAATCAAACGAATAAAAAGTACTTTTTTAATGCTTTTCCTACCTTTAGGAATTTAGCAAAAGGCGATTATACGTATTACGGTTACTCAACTTGGGGGAATTATTTTATCAATAATGTAGAAATCCGAAACGATACTTTATTATATGAAAGCTTGGAAAAAGTCGTTTATAAAGCGGATAGTAACTTGACACTTTTAAGGTCAATTATGGCAATTCCGGAGATTATTTTACCAATAGAAAATCCTAAAATCGGTCAAGTCCCAAGTAAAAATAAAACCAAATATTCCGGCAAAACATATTCAGTTTCAGGAATGGCGAAAGATGAACAAGGCGAAGCACTTATTGGAGCGACAATTTTGATAAAAGGAACAAAAATCGGAACAATTACCGATTTGGACGGACAATATAGTTTGGAAGTTCCGATTGAAATTAAAAACCCGATTTTGATATGTAGTTATGTTGGCTTTTCTTCGATTGAGTTGGAAGTTAGCAATGCCGTTTCTTATAATATCCAAATGCTTGAAAGTCAAGATTTAAGTGAAGTTGTGGTTGTTGGTTATGATGCAGTAAAAAGGTCAAAAGTAACAAGTTCTATAAGAATTCAAGCAGCAGAAATTCAAAATACACCGATACGAATTAGAGGAATGGCGACACTTCAAGGTGAAGTCGCAGGCGTTTCTGTTATGAAAATTGGAAAACAGAATTTGATAAATCCTCGTTCCAACGAAACCGATTATTATATTGACGGAATTACGATTGCGGATACTTTAGATTTTGATGTATTACAAGCCAGTTCCAAAATTCGTTCTCGCTTTCAAGATTATGCTTTTTGGCAACCAAACTTGATTACCGATAGAAATGGCGAGGTAACTTTTCGAGTGACTTATCCCGACGATATCACGGCTTTTCAGACTTTCGTGTTGGGAATGGATAGAAAACAAAACTTCGGAATTGCGACTAAAAATGTCCAATCGAAAAAGGTGGCGTTGGCACAATTAGCGGTTCCTCGCTTCCTGATTCAAGGTGACAAAGCAAATATAATCGGCAAATCTCTGAATTATTCGAGTGATTCTTTACGCATAAAATCATCTTTCATTTTGGAGGAAAACGTATTAAAAACCAATAATTTTTGGTTGAAAAATATTCAAGTTGAAACCGCTGAAATTATTGCCAATACGGATAAAGATACGTTGCAATTAACGTACAAAATGGAACACCTGTCCCAAGAATTTGATGATTCAAAGTTCTTCGATGGCGAAAAACGTCCAATTCCAATTTACCGAAAAGGGGTAAAAGAAACGTTAGGTTCATTCAATATTTTGACTGGCGATACAACGATTATTTTGAATTTTGATAAAGATAAAGGCAATGTAAAAATTTACGCTCAAACCGATATTTTAGAAGTTTTATTGAATGATATTCAATACTTGATTCATTATCCTTACGGCTGTAACGAACAAACGGCAAGTCGATTAGTCGCTTTATTAATGAATGATAAAATTCAAAAATTGACGGATAGATTTTTTGTCAATTCAAAGGCAGAAACGCAAAATCGACAAGATATTTTGAAAATGGTGAAGCGTTTGGAAGAAGCTCAAAACATCGATGGTTCTTGGGGTTGGTGGCGAGGGAATTCTAAAGATTTCTGGATGACAAATTACGTTTTGAAAGCCTTAAACGCCGCGGATACTTCTGGTTATAAAACAGAAAGTTATGAAATTGGTTTGCGATTTATTACCAATTCCTTACCAGAAATGAACGGCAAAGACTTGTTAAATGCGATTGAGTTATTATCTGATATTAAGCAAAATATGGATTATGAAAAATACCTTATTGCCTTAGATTCTCAAATTGTCAAAAAGGATATTTACAACCAATTAATTTTAATAAA
>CAWVWD010000681.1:0-2526 GCA_963933585.1 uncultured Saprospiraceae bacterium | reverse complement strand
CATTCTGATGTGTTCCTTCCAATCGAGGGAACGTATATTATCTTCTGTATATGTTGATTGTGCCATATTTTTGATTCTCCCGCAGACCTACTCATTCACACAACAGGTGAATATTACAGATTCCACAGATTTTTTTATTTAAGACTAACGTTTTAATTAAATCCTATTTAGTTAAACAACTATAAAGTATTTTAAAACAAATAGTTGCCAAAAATATAAAAAACAGGTCAAAAATCCTATTTTTATAAACAATTTGATTTGAATATACTTAGAGTATATTGTCAATACAATTAAACATTAGCAAAAATAGAAAATTTTGAACTTCTACGACTTACAAAAGACGGAAGCTTTCGCTTTGATTGAAAAAACATTGAGACGGGAACGGTTACAAAAGCTAATCGTCGGAATTAGTTCCTTTGTTTTCGGGATTATTTTAACAAGTGGTTTTCCTTTTAAACCGAATGAATGGTTTCTAGGAATTTTAACCGTCGTATTTTTAGTCGTTGGAATGTTAGTAATTATACGATTGATTCAAGATTGGAAATTAGAAAAAATGGAATTAATGCGGTTATTGAAATACGAATCATCGGAAATCGTTTGGGTTTATCATTTAGAAACAAGTCGATTGCCTTTCGGGATTCAATTTCGATACGATTGTACGATGTATTTTAAATTAATGAATCGAGATTTTATTCAAATCAACTTACCAAAAGCAAAAATTAAAATGGTTTCAGAGATATTGAATCGTGTTTTACCTCACGCGACCTTTGGGTATTCGATTGATAATGCTCAGTGGTATGCTGCAAATCCTGCGTTATTATTAAAGGATTGAAATAAAAACCTATGAGATTTTAAAATCCTCATAGGTTTGAATTCACTTTATGACATTTTATAATTTGGTTGTAATAGATGTTGTTTATTAGAATAATAGTCATTAATAATATCAATAACTTCATCGATACTATCTGTTACAGGAATCAAATTCATATCCTTTGGACTGATCGTTTTAAATTCATCAGAAAGTGTATTTTCAATCCAACCTCTCATTCCATCCCAAAAGTCCGAACCAAACAAAATAACTGGAACGGGTTCAATCTTACCAGTTTGAATCAACGTCAGCACTTCAAATAATTCGTCCATCGTACCAAATCCTCCAGGAAAAGCAACGAAAGCCTGTGCATATTTTACAAACATCACTTTTCGAACAAAGAAATAATTAAAATTCAAAACCTTATCAGGCGAAATGTAAGGATTATTCCCTTGTTCATGTGGCAATTCAATATTCAAACCAACCGAAAGCCCATCATTCATACTTGCACCTCGATTTCCTGCTTCCATAATTCCCGGGCCACCACCTGTGATGATGCCAAAACCTTCCTTCGATAATCGGTAGGCTAACTGAACCGCTGTTTTGTAATATTTTTCTTCAGGTTTTGTTCGTGCTGAACCGAATATAGAAATACAAGGTCCTATTTTATTCATTCGCTCAAATCCTTCTACAAATTCTGCAACGACTTTAAACATTGTCCATGAGTTTTCTCCGCTTAACTTAGCCCAAGGTCTTAATTTTTGTGGCTGTACTTCTCCATTTTTATCTGACATATTATTTTAGTTTTATTATTATTTTGAATGATGAATTACTTTTCATCCAAGTTCTACTGATTATCAAACAGAATTAAGAGGGGATACATTCGACATTCAACTCTAAGTCGAATGTCGAATATCTTTATATCACCCTAAATCGTTTGACATATTTTCTGAGACTGCCTATTATTTGGGAATATCGGCAAGGTGTATACGAGATTTTTTTGATTTTGTTTTGATTCTATTTTGATTCTGTAAGTATTAACACATACGTGCGTATCTGTTTACGGGATAAGGTCATTCAATATTTCCCAAATTATACTGGACTCATAACCTTTAGTCATTACGTATTTTGCCAATTTCACTTTACGTTCATAATCATTTTTAGCCGTTAAGAATTTATTTTTTTTCTCCAAAAGCTGCAATAAAGTTTCTCGATACTCCTCTTCCTCTATTTCCGTAAACCCCATTTTTAAACAATATCCCGTAATATTTTTCTTTCTCAATTCTTGCTTAATCTTAATTCGTCCCCACTTTTTGAAGCGGTGTTTGCCACGTACGAATGACCGAGCGTAACGTTCTTCATCCAAAAATTTTTCATCAATTAATTCCACCACGATTTGCCCGATATCATCGCCCCAAAACCCTAATGCTTTCAGTTTCTCTTCCACTTCCTTATGACAACGGTCTTGATACGCACAATATCGTTGCAACTTTGCCAAACCTTCTTCTAATGTTGGTCGTCCGTAGATTTTCTTTTTCTCCATGAAATGGATAATTATTAATTACATAACGACAGCACTCCAGAAAGAAGTGCTGCTGTATAAATATAACGATTTTTATATGAAGTAGTTTTTAAGGAATTGAGAATTAGAACTCAACTACCTTTTATGTCTTTCATAATAAGCCATTGTCAACCGAATCTTAGTATAATCTAATTCC
>CAWVWD010000680.1:0-2527 GCA_963933585.1 uncultured Saprospiraceae bacterium | reverse complement strand
TCATTAAGGAAAAGAAGAAGGATTTTCAATCGCCAAATATTATATTGATCACGAACTAATTTAGTGTGAAAACAAAATAATAAATTAAATTAATTCGTAAAACGAAATAATTTGGTGCGTTTGCCCTTGGACGCAATAATGAAAGTCTTAAAACCATAAATAAATATTTTTTCTTCTATCTTGTCTTCTTTGCCTAATCTTAACGACCTTTACATATGAATCATTTTGACAATTTAAAAGCAACAACTTGGAAAATAAACCAACAATTACGATAAATAGTGATTTCAAATATACATTGGACTTATTAAATAATACGAAGCAAAGTATGTTTTTAACTGGTCGAGCTGGAACAGGAAAATCTACGTTGTTGCGATTGTTTAAGCGTACGACGAAGAAGAAAGTGGTCATGCTTGCGCCGACAGGTTTGGCGGCTCTGAATGTTCAAGGTCAGACCATTCATTCCTTCTTTGGTTTCCCGCCAAAGCCGATTAATAAAAGTCAAATCAAGGTTCGTAGAAATAAAGCTTTGTATCGAAAATTGGATACGATTGTGATTGACGAAGTATCCATGGTTCGGGCAGATATGATGGATAATATTGACCATTTTTTGCGAATTAATCGCCAAAATATGGCAGAACCTTTTGGTGGCGTTCAAATGCTTTTTGTGGGTGATTTATTCCAATTACCACCAGTTGTTTCTTCGGATGAAGAATCTTTTTTATTGAATAACCAATATGAAAGTCCGTACTTTTTTTCATCTAAGGTTTTCGAGCATTTAGACTATGAAATGATGGAATTACGAGAAGTTTTCCGTCAAGAACACCGTCATTTTATTCGAATTTTGGATGATATTCGGATGAATCAATTTGACAGAGATACGTTGGAAGATTTGAATCAGCGAGTCGTTCCAATGAGTTTGGCGGAAGATTTACACATTACGCTTTCTCCTCGAAACGCATTGGTAAACAGTATTAATAACGATAGATTAAAGAAATTACATACGGAAGAATATTCGTTTTTGGCTGGTGTAACTGGAAATTTTAAACAGTCCGCTTTTCCTACGGATGCAATTTTGAAATTGAAATTATATGCACAAGTGATGTTTGTTAAGAACGACGTCAAACGAAAATATGTGAATGGCACGATTGGTAAAATCGTTCAATTATCCAATGATTTTATCAAGGTCGAAATCAATGATAATAATGTTCGTAAAGTCATTAATGTCGAAAAGGAAGAATGGGAAATTCAGCGTTATACAGTAAATGATAAGAATGAAATTAAGGCGGAAGTGATTGGAACTTTCAAGCAATATCCGCTGACTTTGGCTTGGGCAATTACGATTCATAAAAGCCAAGGAAAGACGTTTGAAAAGATAATCGTCGATATGGGAAAAGGTGCGTTTGCTGCCGGTCAAACTTATGTCGCATTAAGTCGTTGTAAGACTTTGGACGGAATTATTCTGACTCGACCAATCGAACCAAAAGATATTTTTTCGGATGATAGAATCGTGGAATATTATGAAAGTATGGTTTAGCGAGTTTTCGGGTTGCGTGTTGTGGGTTTGACCGTTTTAACGTAGGAAATACGAAAGACCGATTATATTTGTACGGTAAAACTCGCAACGCGTAACCCGAAATTTGCAACGCGAAAATTCGAAAACACGAAAAAAAATGGAAAATTTATATTTGATTATTAATACAATAGCGTTTATTGGTTGGATTTTATTAATTGGTTTTCCAACAAAAAGATGGACATTTGCTATCGTTGTAAGTGGCGGGATTTCTGCGATTTTGGGATTGTTTTATATCTATTTTATTGTTTCTGCAATGACTGGCGAAACCTCGACTGGTGGCGATTTTAGCTCTTTGGCCGGGGTGAAATTATTGTTTCAGAATGATATTGGTGTGTTAGCTGGTTGGGCACATTATTTAGCTTTTGATTTATTTATTGGGGCATGGATGACTTCAAATGCACAACGTTTGGGTTTGACACATTGGAAAATTATTCCTTGTTTGTTCCTGACTTTTATGTTCGGTCCAATTGGTTTATTGACTTACCTTCTTGTTCGTTCCGTGATGACGAAAAAAATATTTCACGAACACTTTTAATGAATTTTCGGGTTGCGTGTTACGAGTTTCGGGTTTGACCGTTTTAACGTAGAAAACACGAAATAACGATTACGCTTGTGCGATAAAACTCGAAACATGTAACTCGTAACACAACCACCCAACCTTTTTCAATTTGCTCACCGTTATCATAAGGAACAAAAAATATACTTATGAAAAATTTATTTTTAATCATTTTTCTCCTTTTTACAGTTTCCGCTTTCGCTCAAAAAGGACAACTTCAAGGAATAGTTACCGATATAAAAACGGAAGAACCGTTAATATTTGTAACCATTGAAATTAGGCAAAAAGGTATTTTAGTTTTAGGTACTCAAACCGACTTTGATGGAAAATATGCATTTGATAACTTGAAGATTGGTACTTATGAAATGGAAGTGAGTTATGTCGGTTTTTCCAAAAAG
>CAWVWD010000679.1:0-2533 GCA_963933585.1 uncultured Saprospiraceae bacterium | reverse complement strand
TTAAACTGTTCAAATTGTGGCACTTTTTTAGTCTCCTGAAGGGTGATTAAAAGTCAAACACACTTAATCATTTTACACAACGAATTTATTTAAAATATTATCTCGTTTTCGTATTAAAATTTCATTGAAACAGGATAGTATTTAATGACTAGAAATTCAGCTTCTTTTCCTTGATAGAAAAAGCTAAATCAAAGCTTAACTGATTTTTTAACAGTTGAAAGTATTGAAAAAGCTAAAACCAAAAATGCGAACCCAAAACACCAACTGAGAATCGCAAAACTATTTTGGCACGTTTGCCACTAATAAAAACTATGGTGCAGAATTCGGGATTGCTGCATGAACTGCTTCAATTTCCTTCAAGGCTTCCATTGGTAATTCAATATTGATACTTTCAATATTTTCTTTTAATTGCGACATTTTGGTTGCACCAATAATATTTGCAGTCGTAAATGGTCGAGAATTTATGAAAGATAAAGCCAGATGCGTCATTGAAACTCCATATTTTTCGGCAATTGCCATATAGCGAGAAGTTGCTTCCCGAGACTGTTCGCTATTGTAACGAGCATAGTTTGGAAAAATCGAGATTCGGCCGTCTGCTGGAGGTGTTTCCGTATGATATTTCCCTGTCAACATTCCAAATCCTAAAGGCGAATACGCTAATAAGCCGACTTTTTCACGCATTGCTACTTCCGATAACCCAACTTCAAAAGTTCGATTTAATAAACTGTATGGGTTCTGAATGCTCATCGGACGAGGTAAATTATGTTTTTCTGCTAATTGCAAAAATCGCATCGTGCCCCAAGGTGTTTCGTTAGAAACTCCAAAATGTTTGATTTTTCCTTCGTCAATCAACTCTTTTAAAGTCTGTAAAACTTCCGAAAAATTATCTTGCCATTTGTCTTCCATTCCAGCCGGATAATTTCTTACACCGAAACAATTTACTGACCTTTCTGGCCAATGTAATTGATATAAATCAACGTAATCCGTTTGTAATCTTTTCAGACTTCCGTCAATTGCTGCATGAATTGATGTTTTATCGAATTGTAATGGTTCTCGAATATATTTCGCCATTGTCGGAGAAGGTCCGGTAACTTTAGTTGCTAAAATTATCTTATCTCTATCCGAACGTTTTTTTAGCCAAGTTCCAATAATCTCTTCCGTCTTTCCTTGTGTTTCTTTGGATGATGGGACGGCATACATTTCAGCTGTATCAATGAAGTTTACGCCATTATCGATTGCGTAATCTAATTGTTCATGTCCTTCTTTTTCGGTATTTTGTTTACCAAAAGTCATCGTTCCCAAACAGATTTTACTTACTTTAATATCCGTGGTACCAAGTGTTGAATATTGCATTGTTTTATCTTTAAAATTAAAAGTGGTAAGGAAATAGTAGAATAAATAATCTACCCAAACAAACCTCCTGAAGCTTTTTTTTCTTCAAACGAGGCGAAAAATGCAGACATAATAGTTACGTCGAGTATTTCTAACAAAATCCGCCTACGGTGCGAACGGACAGGTATGAAGTAAAAAGAGCACGTAAAATGGATAGATTATTTATTTCCTATTCCCTAAAATGTTTTGGAATATCTATTTTAGACTATTGCAGTTGTTTATCATCTACCTTTGTGCTAAAACAGTTTTATAACTTTATTCAAACCATAAATGTAAGAACTTGTTGAAGAATCTACTATTTTACACACAATAAAAAAGCCGAGTATTTTACCAAAATTGGCAAAACACTCGACTTTTACAATTAAGACATATTCCTAATTATCAATCTATTCTCCACCTTCACTTTTTCCGCCTTCACTTGAAGCCACTCCTGAATAAGTAACCGCTGTTGATTTTGTCGTTGCACCTTTTCCATTTTTTGCAACAATGTTAATCTTATTACTGCCTTTACTCAAATTTAATTTGAACGTTACCATTCCACTTTTTGGATTGTAGTTAAACGTTTTAACGACTTTTCCGTTTGATTTCACTATAATATCTTGCTTTTTGCTAACACCAGTCACTTTCGATTTTACAATATATACATTAGATTTAACTGCTGTATTTGTTTTTGATGGTGTCAAAAATATAATGACAGGTTTTGCCCCTACTGGCTGTTTTGGAGACGTAACCTTCGCTATTGTACGAGTAAATATTACTTGTTTTTTCGCTACTCCACCAGTATTCGTTGCGGTAATTAATAAGATATTTTTTCCAGCTTTTAATGGCAAAGAAGCGGTAATTAAACCATTTTTTGTATTAAAATTAAAAGTACTAATTGCTTTTCCATTTAATACAACTCTAACCTGCTTTTTCGCTGAAATATTTCCTACAATGATGCTCAAACTTTCCGTTGCCTTCGATGTCGTAACGGCTGTTTTTGTGGGCATTCTTAAGGTAATGGTTGGTTTAGAAACAGGTTTTGCGTAAGTCACTTTTGCTGTTTCTTTGTCTTGACCATCAGCGTTTGTTGCTGTGATTTCAATCGTTGAACCATTATTCGCAATATCCATTTGATACGATAAAATCTGATTGTTAAATG
>CAWVWD010000678.1:0-2533 GCA_963933585.1 uncultured Saprospiraceae bacterium | reverse complement strand
ATACCGACATGATTAACTTGACTTATTACTAAGGTACTTTAAAACAGAAAAGACGATTAACAAAAAATTGTTAATCGTCTTTCCTCAATGACTTCTACTTCTTCCGTTCCGTTACATAATTTACTAAATCTCGCAAAGCTTCTCTCGTTTCACTTTTCTCAAAAGTATCTAAGATTTCAAATGCACTATTGCGATATTCGTACATCGCTTTTTGAGCATAATCCAATCCGCCACTTTCTCGAACAAATTCGATGACTTCTGCGACTTTATCTTTCTCTTCGTTATGCTTTTTTATCAATTTGATATAATATCGTTTCTTCGTTTTTGTCGTATTTTCCAATGCATAAATTAGCGGAAGCGTCATTTTTTTCTCCTTTATATCGATGCCTAAAGGTTTACCGACATCATCCGTTCCGAAGTCAAAAAGATCATCTCGGATTTGGAAAGCAATACCAATTTTCAGACCGAATTGATACATTTTTTCTAATGTTTCCTCCTCTTTTGTTGCCGTAGAACCTCCAGCCATACAAGCCGCAGCAATCAACGAAGCTGTTTTTTTCTCAATAATATCGTAATAAATATCTTCTTTAATATCCAACCTTCGAGCTTTTTCCATTTGCAACAATTCGCCTTCACTCATTGCTCTGACTGCCTTTGAAACGATTTTCAACAATTGAAATTCGTTATTGTCCAATGCTAATAACAACCCTTGTGCTAATAAATAATCACCAACTAAAACAGCAATTTTATTTTTCCAAAGTGCATTGATAGAGAAGAAACCACGTCTTTCGTAAGAATCATCCACTACGTCATCGTGAACCAATGTCGCGGTGTGTAACAGCTCAACCAAGGAGGCGGCGTGATAAGAGGTATCATTAATTCCGCCACATAATTTTGCACAAAGAAAAACAAACATCGGACGCATCTGCTTCCCTTTTCTTCTAACAATATAATGCGTGACTTTATCCAATAACGGAACGGGACTTTTCATCGCATCTCGAAATCGGTCTTCAAATATTTTTAACTCTTTATCAATCGGACGTTTGATAGAACTTAATGACATTTTTTTTGATTATAAAACGATGAATTATGAATTTGCGTTATCGCAATGATGAATATTTCATAATCAGTGTTTTGTTCGATTTTTTATAAACTGATGAAGCTAAATCTGGCACAAGATACGGCAAGTATTTGTCTGTAATCAAATTTACTTTCAGAAGTTATTGAAAAAACTAAAAAAATATAGTTTGAAAAATCTTGTATCAATAGTTAATCCCTTAAATTTACGGGAGTTTAATTTGTGATAGATTAATTAGTAATTCCTTAATTAGTAATTAATGATTTCGCAAGTTTTATGAAGTTTAGTGAACCAATTAACGAATGACTAATTAACTAATGAAGTAAATGAACAGTCGTAAAAACATAATTGTTGAAGGAAAGCATGGAAAACCGATTTTGTTAGATGTTTATTGGAAAACAACCGATGAACGTAAACCTATCGTAATTTTCGCACACGGTTTTAAAGGTTTCAAGGATTGGGGAAGTTGGGAAGTGATTGGTAAAAAAATCGTAGAAGCAGGTTTTGTATTTCTGAAATTCAACTTTTCACATAACGGAACTACGCCCGAAAATCCTTTGGAATTTGGAGATCTAGAAGCCTTTGGTCAAAATAATTACTCGATTGAATTGGATGATTTAGGAAGTGTTTTAGATTGGTTAGAAACTCAAAGTACGATTCCAAATACTGAAATTGATATTGAAAAAATTAGTTTAATTGGACATAGTCGAGGTGGCGGAGTTGCAATTATTAAGGCTTATGAAGAAGAACGAATTTCTTGTTTGGTTACTTGGGCTTCAGTTGCGACATTAGATTGGATGTTTAAGCCAAAAATGGTAAAAACTTGGCAAGAAAAAGGTGTTCACACCATCGTGAATGGACGGACGAAACAGCATATGCCGCTTTATTTTCAATTGTTTGAAGATTTCAAAGCGAATGAAAAACGATTCGATACAGAAAAGGCTCTCCGGAATTTGAATAAACCACATTTGATTATTCAAGGTACAAATGATCCTGCGATTTCTGTTGCTTCTGCTGAATTACATCAATCTTGGAATGAGCATGCAAAACTGGTTTTGATAGACGATGCTGATCATGTTTTCGGTGGAAGTCATCCGTTTACAGATTCCTTATTACCTTTGCATACCTATCAATTAGTGGATGAAACGGTTGAGTTTCTGACAACTTAGAATTTTATTAATCGTTAATAGAATGGAATCACAATTAACGAATCATAATTAATCGCTGATTTTTCGGGACAGGCGAATAACGAATCACACAAATGAAAGTATTTTGCATCGGGAGAAATTATATAGAACATGCTAAGGAATTGAATAATCCTGTTCCGAGTAAACCGTTAGTTTTTATGAAACCACCAACGGCTTTATTGAAGCAAAGTAAGCCTTTTTATTATCCAGAGTTTACGAAGGATTTGCATTATGAGGCAGAAATTGTATTGAGAATAAATGGTACTGG
>CAWVWD010000677.1:0-2548 GCA_963933585.1 uncultured Saprospiraceae bacterium | reverse complement strand
CATCAAAATACTTTGAAGATTATTATACAGATATGTATGGGAAGGGAATACGGCAGCAAGGTGATATGATGTGTGCTGTACCAAAGAGAGAATTAGTAATATCAGATGAAACGCCGGGCGAAGAACTTGGCACACTAGCAGATACACCGAATGAGGTTTTAGAATATGACGTTAGAAAAAATTAATTTAAATGACATAGACACTACTCATTGTAGGGTAGTGCTAGATAAAGCTGGC
The DNA here is from genome assembly GCA_963933585.1 of uncultured Saprospiraceae bacterium. Lineage (GTDB taxonomy): Bacteria > Bacteroidota > Bacteroidia > Chitinophagales > Saprospiraceae > CAWVWD01. The sequence goes on along the minus strand of CAWVWD010000677.1, from coordinate 2,311 downwards.
AGAGTAGTTGATGGTGTAAATCATGGTAGACAGGTTATACACGATGAAGAAATGGATTTGTACTATAAGATATTTGATGATGATTATTGTCATTTGCAAGATAGAGATGAAGACTATCAACTATTTTGGTTTGCACTCCAGAAGGCAATGCCAGAATTTGGTTCAAGGTTTAGGGAGGTCAATGGTTACCTGGAAATGGTTAAAGAATATTGGGAGAATAATAATAATAAAGATTTTTTTGCTACGATTAAAACGCTTGATACAGATACCTATACTAATGAATATGAAATTGGAAATTCAGGCGTCGGCGGATATGATTTAGAAGTTTTAGGTTTTCCGTTACGAATTTCTAAAGAAGGAAGTAACACTAATAAAGATAGCGATTTCCAGATTAACTCGACTAAATATCATGCGGAAAAAATACCTTTAGTTTTAGTTCCTAATCATTCAGGAACGGATAAAAAAGGACAACCGATGAATTATTGGGGCGGAAATTTGAGTAATAATATTGCCAAATTGATTCCGTATAAATACGAAGATACTACAGATATAACCGAACGTAGATTACCGGGCGTTTCGGGAGCAAATTATCCGTGTTTATTGTCCGATGATTTTTTAGAACCGTACTTAATTCGATTGGTTTATCCAATAAATGAAAAATGCTTTTTTGATGGTAAAATTTCTAATAGCAAAGAAGATAAGGATTATTTAATTCCAATTAAAAAAGAGTTTTTTGAATATTTTAATATCGAAGATTTACAGACTCGAAGTATGTCTGACGGTTCGCCCATGTTTTCCATGCGAGCAATTGTTGGCGATGCAGTAGAGGTGACGTTGAGAATTCCGATTAAAAATAACGAATACATTACTTTTCAAAGAGTGTATTACGATGGTATTGAGCCTGAACCTTTTGATAACAAAGGTGGCATTGTACAGCATGAATTTGGTTTAAATATCTTCCCGTTTGTCAAACACGAAGTTGCAATTCAAGCTGATTATCGAGTCATGCTTTTGGATAGAGATATTGACAATTTGACTTCAAGGTATCATTTAACTTTCCTAAATGGCGATAGTGAAAAGGTTGATTATAAAACAGAACGTCACAAACGTAAAAAAACAATGGGTTTGAGTGGTTCGCATTTTTATATCCTCAAAAATCAATTTGATATAATTGAAGTCAGTATCAACGACTCGAATATTTACGAACTGAATAAACGCAAAGGTTTAGTTATTCCCTTGTTTTCGGAAAAAGCATCGAATAAAAAATTCCGTTTTGCAATTGACTTTGGAACGACCACCACACATATCGAATATACGGTAGATGGTAGCGTTCCAAAGCCATTTGAAATTACAGAAAACGATATGCAAATTGCGACTTTACACGACTTAGCTTTTGCAAAAAAAGATCCGTCGTTAAACGGTACAGGTGCGACTGATGTCATTTCTTTTATTGATAAAGAATTTGTGCCCGTTATCATCGAAAAAGGTAAAATGGCTTCGTTTCCACAACGAACAATTTTGGCAGAATCGCATGATATAAGTTATGGCAGCGATACTTACGTCATTGGCGATTTTAATATTCCGTTTCCTTATGAAAAAGAACCGATCAATGAATATAAAATTTCGGCAAATCTAAAATGGCAAAATTATCAAATGGACGAAAAGGCAAAACGTAGAGTTGAAGCCTTTTTTGAAAAATTGCTTTTCATGATTAAAGCCAAAGTTTTATTGAACCAAGGAAGCCTAAAAGACACCGAAATTATTTGGACGTATCCATCAAGTATGACTTCGGGGCGTTTGGCTAACTTAGAAGGACTTTGGGAAAAATCAATTGAAAAGTATATTGGAACAGAAAGTCATTTGAAAATATCGGAAAGTATTGCACCTTATTATTATTATAAAACTAAAAATATCTATGCAGGTGCAAAGCCTGCCGTGAATATCGATATTGGAGGTGGGACAACGGATATTGTGGTTTACGTAAATGATAAACCAAAACTATTGACTTCATTCAAATTTGCGGCAAACTCTATTTTTGGTGATGGATTTGGAGATGGTGGTGCGGATAATAATGGATTCATTAATAGATATAGCAGTAAGATAAAAAGTCTATTAGCTGAAAATAGCTTGTATAATTTAATTCAAGTATATAATCAGTTGGAACAAAGCAAAAGTTCTGTTGATTTAGCCGCTTTTTTCTTTTCTATTGAAGAAAACCCCGAAGTACTTGAAAAAGGTTTGCCAATTTCCTATCCGAATATTTTAAAAAGAGATGATTCGATGCGATTTGTCTTTTTGGTTTTCTACGCAG
>CAWVWD010000676.1:0-2565 GCA_963933585.1 uncultured Saprospiraceae bacterium | reverse complement strand
AGATTTTAGAAATCTTTTGTCTCTCAAAAGAAACATTTTTTAGTTTTTTTTGAGAGACAAAAATAATCCCTTTTCATCTATCACCAGAATCCATTACAATCAAAAAAATTACGTATTAGATCGTATCTGTTTTAAAAATTGATACGATTTTTACACTTAATCCAAAATTATTACTTGCTGATAAGAACACCAATGATAATGCGTATTTATGAAGCAACTTATTTATTTTTCTTCCCTAAAGAAAGGATTATACATTTATACAAAACTTATTACATGACTTTTCGAAATATGATAAATTTTAATTGATTCATCCGTTTTGATTTTAAGGTGTAGAAATAATTGTATAACTAAGCACCTCATAGGTAAACTCAAATTTATAGTATTTGTTTTCGCCGTTTTTAGTTTTTTAATCGTTTTGTCTGAACTATTCTTGATTCAAATGATTTTTAAGGTATTAAAATATTCAGAAACCAATGAACAATCATAATTTCACCATTAGCGGATATTCGACAGCTTTATTTTCAACCTGGTTTTTTGTTGAAGAATTGGGCTTATTGTTTGATGTCGGAGATGGAATTACCGCCACATTATTACAGAAAAGTAGAAAAATAAAAAACGTTTTTATTTCTCATGCTGATCGTGATCATTTGACGGGATTATTTCAGTTTAATCAATTGAACGCTCGAAAAGGTTTTCCGATTATTCATTATCCTGCGGATTCTGGTTCATTTCGGGCTATTGAGAATTTCACCAAAAAGTTTGATTCACACGTTAGCGGAACAGTTTGGAAACCGATTCAAGAAAATCAAGTATTTCAAATTAAAAATGATATTTTCGTTCGTTCGATTCGAAATAATCATATCATTGTACCTTCAGATATCAGCAAAAGTTTGAGTTTTCAAGTATTTTCCAAAACACCAAAACTGAAAGCTGAATTTCAAAACTACTCTAAAGAGGAAATTAAAAATTTAGCAATTACAAAAGGTCGAGATTTCATAACAAACATTATTACCGAGAATATTTTAGGATATTCAGGTGATACGCCTATTGATAATTACGAACATTGGAACAATACAAAAATCCTCATTCATGAAGCGACGTTTTTGGATGATAATGAAAAGCTGAATAACCACGCCAATAAACACAGTAATTTGGATGAAGTGATGAAAATGGTTTCAGAAATTAAGATTGACAAATTAATTTTAAGTCATTTTTCTTCTCGATATTCGAAAAAAGATATTGATACTTCGATTCTAAAATTATGTAAAAAATATAAAATTGAGATTCCTGTTTATAGGATTTTACCTGGTGAAGCGAATTTGGATATTTTAAGTGGAAAAATCGTGAATGCGTGATAAAAAGCCCTTTAGGGTTTTTGCAAAATTCAAAAAATTTGAACCTTTTGTAACGGCAGCTTTATTTGCCAAAAAAGATTAAGAATATTGCGGCAGCTGAAGCAGCCGTTTACATAAAAAAAAATAGAGATGAATATATTTTGGTTTCGCCGTGATTTACGATTAGAAGATAATGCCGGCTTATATCATGCTTTAAAAAGTGATGCATCTGTTTTGCCGATTTTTATTTTTGATACGAATATCTTAGATAAATTGGAAAATAGAAAAGATGCAAGAGTCACCTTTTTACATGATACAATTTCTCAATTAAAGGAACAGTTACAAGTCTTCGGGAGTAGTTTGGTTGTAAAATATGGGACGCCAGAAAGCGTTTGGGAAGCGTTAATAAATGACTATAAAATTGAGGCTGTTTTTACGAATCGAGATTACGAACCTTACGCATTAAATAGAGACGAAACGATTGAAAACACCTTAACTTCAGCCAATATTCCATTTCATACTTTCAAGGATCATATACTTTTTGAAAAAGATGAAGTACTGAAAGATGACGGTCTGCCTTATACCGTTTTCACACCTTATAGCAAAAAATGGCGAAAAAAATTAGAAAGTAGAATAGAAGCAAATGAAACGTATTTTCATTTCAATTCCTATCCGACCGAAACGTATTTTTCTAATTTCTATCAAATTGATAATCAAGAAATTATCACGCTTGCCGAAATGAATTTTGAACGCGCTGAAATTGAAATTCCATCCGTTGAAATCAAGCAAAGCATCATTAAAAATTACGGAGAACAACGTGATTTTCCTGCAATTCGAGGTACGTCAAGATTAGGAATTCATTTCCGATTCGGAACAATTAGTATTCGAGAAAAAGCTCGAAAAGCAGATAAATTAAATAAAACATATCTAAGCGAATTAATTTGGAGAGATTTCTATTCACAGATTTTAGGACATTTCCCCCACGTTATTGGACATCCTTTTCGAGCGAAATATGATAAAATCGAATGGCGAAATAATGAAGCCGATTTTCAAAAATGGTGTGATGGGAAAACTGGCTACCCGATGGTGGATGCAGGTATGAGAGAACTGAACAAAACGGGCTTTATGCACAATCGAGTTCGGATGGTTACCGCAAGTTTTTTAACTAAACATTTATTAATCGATTGGCGATTAGGTGAAGCGTATTTCGCAGAAAAACTATTAGATTTTG
>CAWVWD010000675.1:0-2565 GCA_963933585.1 uncultured Saprospiraceae bacterium | reverse complement strand
TAATATAGAAAATTAAATTATGAAAAAGATTTTGACGATTATCACAGTGCTATGTTTCATGGTAACTGTCTCATTTGCACAAGCGACTCGTTATGTAGATGAAATTTTCACGGATGTAACGGTTTCTCAACACATCTATGGACAGAATTATACGATAATTACAGTTCCAACAACTGGTGGCGCAGCCTTACAGCCTTTAGCGATGGATTTTTATGAGCCAACAGGCGATACAGAAACAGAACGTCCTTTAGTTGTTTTATTGCACACGGGTAATTTTTTACCAAATCCACAAAATGGTAGTGTTTCTGGAACAATGAAGGATTCTTTCATTGTAGAAGTGGCTAATCGTTTAGCAAAAACAGGTTATGTTGTAGCGGTTGCAGATTACCGTGCAGGTTGGAATCCTTTAGCAACTTCACAAGAAGAACGTGCAGAAGGTTTAATCCAGGCAGCTTACCGTGGTATTCAAGATACCCGTACTTGTGTTCGTTATTTCAAGATGGATTATGCCACAAACAGCAATTCATTCGGTGTAGATACAAGTAAAATTACAGTATTTGGTCAAGGTACAGGCGGATATATTTCTTTAGGTGCTGCAACGGTTGATAGTTACAACCAATTGCTTTTACCAAAATTCATAAATTCAAGTGGATTTCCGATGGTCATAGAAAGTATTCACGGTGATATTTATGGAACAAGTTATGGTATCGTACCAGTCGGTGCAGGTTCGCCGCTTGATGGTGATACGATTTCTTTACCAAATCACGTTGGATATTCTTCTGAATTTCAACTTTGTGTGAATGCAGGTGGTGCATTAGGGGATACTTCATGGTTGACAGCAGGAGATCCTGCAATGATTTCATACCAAACAACTGAAGATCCTTTTGCTCCTTATACAGAAGGTATTTTAATTGTACCAACAACAGGCGATTTAATCGTAAATGTACAAGGTGCGGCTGTTATTCAAGCTAAAGCAAATGCTTTAGGAAATAACGATGTAATGAAAGGTGCTTGGTATAATGATCCATATACAACTGCTGCAAATGCAGTAAATGGTGGTCTAGAGGGATTATATCCAGTACACCGTCCAACATGGCCAAATGACACTAAGGAAGGTGCTCCTTGGGAATGGTGGAATGCAGCTTACTGGGGACAAATAGATCACCCAAGTTGTCCTACAGGTACTACTACTGCTCAATGTAACTTCCATACAATTAATAGCATCAATAATCCTGATATGTCAAAAGCAAAAGCAATGACTTATATTGATACGATTATGGGTTATTTTGTACCTCGTGCTTGTGCCGTGTTAGATTTACCATGTTCTACTGTTTCTACAGAACCAGTTTTAGAGCGTGAAACCGTTCAATTAATGGTTGCTCCAAATCCTGCATCAGAATCTGTACGTTTTACTTCTAGATCAGGAAAACAAATTTTAAGTATCGTATTATATGATATCAATGGTCGTTTAATTCAAAATCATCAAAATGTTAATAATACACAGTTTGATATGAATCGAAATGGATTGACACCAGGTTTATATGTTGCTAAAGTTCGTTTTGAAGATGGGATTTCTTCTCAAAAAATTATATTCGAATAGAAAGGTTTTTTTACGGTTTTCGTAAAAACCTAAACCAAATCGGGGCTTCGTTTATCGAAGCCCTTTTTTTTTACAAATTTTCTAAAGCCTGTTTAACGTCTTCAATAATATCATCAATATGTTCTAAACCAACCGAAATACGAATTAAACCGGGTGTAATTCCGACCGCTTGACGTTCCGACTCTTGTAGCTTAGAATGCGTTGTATTCGCGGGATGTGTGACAATGCTTCTAGAATCTCCTAAGTTAGACGAAAGTGATAGCATCTGAATTCCATCAATAAATTTGATTGCTTTTTCAATTCCACCTTTTATTTCAAATGTAACAATTCCGCCACCCTGACGCATTTGTTCTTTTGCTAATTCATACTGTGGATGTGATGGCAAGAATGGATAAAAGACTTTATTAATTTGAGATTGTGACTCTAAGAAAGTCGCTAAAGTCAACGCATTACTACAATGTCTATCCATCCGAATAGCTAAAGTTTCCAGACTTTTGGATAATATCCAAGCATTAAAAGGTGACATTGCCGGACCCGTATGACGAATTAAAAATTGTACTTCTTCAATTAATTCCGATTTTCCTAAAATAATTCCTCCAAGCGAACGACCTTGACCATCAATAAATTTTGTAGCAGAATGTGTTACAATATCAGCTCCTAACTCTAATGGATTTTGCAAATATGGCGTCGCAAAACAGTTATCGACATTAAGAATCAAATTATGCTTTTTGGCAATTTCTCCAGCTTTTTTCAAATCAATCAACACCAAACCAGGATTCGACGGTGTTTCTATCAAAATCATTTTAGTATTCGGTTGAATATGTGCTTCCCAAGTTTCTATTTCGGTCGGCTCAACATAAGTGAAACTGATTCCCCAACGAGGAAATAATTGTGTCAATAACTGATGTGTAGAACCAAAAACCGCACGAGAAGCCAAAATATGATCGCCTTGACTTACAAATGTG
>CAWVWD010000674.1:0-2573 GCA_963933585.1 uncultured Saprospiraceae bacterium | reverse complement strand
ACGGCTTAGGGTGTGCTTCATACCATCCAAGAGTTGTGATTTCTTTGTGGTAAGCATTATTCCAATGTGCTGATAAATCTTTATTTTCTATTTCCACCTTTGATGAATCATAAGAAACTTTAGAACTATTAGCGCAAGATGATTTTTCTAATTCCATTATTTTTAGTTTGTCCCAAGAACTCGGTGATTTGACTATGTTATTTTAAAATACCTGCAAATTTGTAATTGTTTCGCATCTATAATATTGTGCGTCGAATCCCCTTATAAAGCCGATTTGATAGATACAGGAATACTAAAAAGATACTCGATTTTTTGAACTTTCGAATTTTCCTTGATAAGGTAATATCTAAAGAATCGGATTTTAATCCGATTAAACGCATAATTCTGAGAATGCTGAATAGTTACGCAAATTTCACAAAAAACAATCAGAATACGGTGATCTTTATCGCTTAGTAGTAAGTCAAGTTAATCATGTCGGCAATATTTTGTCAAAAAATACCGACATGATTAACTTGACTTACTACTTAGGAATACTTAAATATTTTACTCGTTTACGGATTGATAAAATCAAAATTCAAACCGATAATATATTGTGTAAAATTGAATCGTTGAGGATTTTTGTAGTTTTTTTATTCATAAAGCATGAGTGCAAAATTTAATAAAAAACGGTCGCTAATTGATAATTCATAACCACCGTCAAGACCTAAATAATGCAAACTTTCGAGCTTAAAAGGATTTTCATTTTCAGAAATATAATGATTCCTATCACTTAAAAAGGCTTTGACAAAAGTATGGTATTTCTGTTTTGGCAAGAAGTCATATTACCAAAAATCAGTCGTTAAATTATATGTTTATTTATAGTCAGAATAGAGGGAAATAGTCGAACCTTGCGTGTATAAATGCCTATAACCTAAACCGAAATAAAGTGATTTGTTTAAGTTCGCAGCGATGTTGTTATTCCGAGTAAATTCTTGATTGTTATGAAGTATATACGTTAGAGGTGTTCCTACAACAATGTGTTCACCGAATTTTAAATCTTGTGCATAAGTTAATGAAGTTAGTAATAATGCCAAAAATAGGAATTTGATTTTTAACATATTTTCGGTTTTATTTGAGTTTTAAAACTTATAATTAAAGGTTTGTTTACCAGAACGTTTTTAATTTTAATTTCGTTAATTTTAATTTATAAAATTCTTATGTAAAGAAACTGTTTTTCTATAAAAATTTGAATTGATATAATTATACTTTCGTTTACTTCGTAAATGCTCTTTTGACAGGATAAATAGGACTTTTAGGATTTGGCGATTTTCGATTTGTGAAAGCCCTATTTTATCCCGTCTATTTTATTAAAAGAAGTTTATTTTACGTGGTGAAATACTAAAAGACACTTGTCAATTTTTTAGATGAAAATTGTTTATTATGGTAGAAGTTGGAGATTTTATTTTTGGAAAAAGACAATACTCGGACTTTGGTTAAGATTTATTTTTTGATTGAAATTTAGACGTGTCGGGAACGCCGAAAATATTAAAATATGGTGATTTTCTCTCCCGCCTTCATCATTGTGGTGAATGCCGTAATTTGTGAAAGGCAACAGCTAATTTTTTTACACTTCCTCAGTTAAAATCAGTAACTTCTTGAAAGTTGCGTTCTTGCAGTTAGGATATACGGACTTCTGTCGGTATGACGATCATCTACGTAGTTTTTTAAACTCGAATAATCAAAAAAAATATGAATATTATAAATACAGAAACACCTTGGCTTCAAATTATCAATCAAATATTTGATATGGAAAAGAAGTTGGATAAACTGGAAAGTGGACTAGCTTTGGAACGGAATATTCGTCGGATTAAATCGCAATTATTGGAAATGAATTTGGAATATTTGAATCCGATTGGGGAGCGATATAATGAAACTCGGACAGATGTTACGGCGACGATTTCTGGGAATTCAGCACAAAATTTGGTGATTACGGAAGTGATAAAACCAATTATCGTGCAGCGAGTTGGGAATATGCAGCAGATTATTCAAATTGGTGTGGTGATTGTCGAAAGTGTTTGATTAGACGGACTCTTGCAGATTTCGAAAATTTTGCTAATTTTTCATTCGTTTTTTTGAAAAAAGCTTTGGAGTTAGCGAAATCTGTGGGAGGAAGAAATTTTAGAAATATGATAAATTTTGGAATAGATTTAGGAACAACAAATTCTGCAATTGCTAAATTTGAAAATGGTAAAGTGGAGATATTTCGGAACCCTCTGAACTTAAAACAAACGTTGCCTTCTGTGGTAGCTTTTCGCAAAAATCGAGTTATTGTTGGTGATAAAGCGAGGGAATATATGCAGCGTGACCCGAATAATGTGGTTGGTTTATTTAAACGAAAAATGGGAACTTCGGAAGCGTACAAAATTGCGTCTTTGGAGATGAAAAAGACGCCGATTCAGCTTTCGGCAGAAGTACTAAAAGAGCTTAAAAAATTTATTCACACCGGCGAAAATATCGAAGCAGCGGTGATTACGATTCCAGCTTCTTTTGATACGATTCAATCGAATGCGACGAAGAAAGCTGGTTATGAAGCT
>CAWVWD010000673.1:0-2575 GCA_963933585.1 uncultured Saprospiraceae bacterium | reverse complement strand
TCTGGACAAATACACGACTATAAAGAATGGTTTTGAAATGTTGGAATTACAAGCAGAAAAAGCTTGGGATATCTGGCAGTGAATGAGTGATGAGTTACGAACTGCAAGTTTTTCGTTTTTACTAATTTTCGTAGATTTTTATAAATATTCAATAGCAGATTAATACGATTTTTAAATTGTATTTTTTCAAAAAAAATATCCGTTGTCTAAGAAATTCGCCTGCTGTGTGAACGAATAGGCTTACCAGATAATTTTTTTATTACGCTTTAGTGAAAAATCTATAACTCTAAAAACGTTTAAATATATCGTAGATGAAATGTAACTTTGCAATCCATATTTTATAGGCTAAAAAATACGCAGCAATGATTGAATTACTTAAAACGTCAGTTGATTTTGGAAATACAGAAATTGCTTTTGAGGCAAAATCTGACTTGGCTTTGAGAAAAGCGACTTGGTTATTCGGAATGATGAATAATCCGACTTTGGTAAAGATTAGTTCAAAGATGGGATTGCTGTCTTTAAAATTGCATTTGCCAGTAGAATGGCTGATAAAAAAGACAATTTTTGAACAGTTTTGTGGTGGGACAACTTTATTAAATTCCCAACCTACGATTGATGGTTTGTCTGAATTTGGTGTACAATCTATTCTGGATTATGGTGCGGAAGGAAAGGAAAGTGAAAAAGATTTTAATCGTACAATGCGTGAAATTATGGCAGCGATAAAGTTCGCTGGTCAAAACACACACGTTCCTTTTGTAAGTGTAAAAATTACAGGCTTAGGACGATTCGCTTTATTGGAAAAGTTTCAAGGGAAAGAGGATTTAACGGCTGTCGAAGAAGAGGAGTTTGATAATATTATCAAGCGTTTGGATGCAGTTTGTCATCTGGCAAGAGAACACGAAACTGGTGTCTTTGTGGATGCAGAAGAGTCTTGGATTCAAGACACGATTGATTATGCGGTGAATATGATGATGAATCGTTACAATAAAGAAATACCGACGGTTTATAATACTTTCCAACTTTATCGTCACGATAGATTACAGTTTTTAAAAGATTCTCTTGCATTGGCTAAGAAAGGTAAGTATATCTTGGGGGCGAAACTCGTCCGAGGTGCATATATGGATAAGGAAAGGCAACGAGCAATAGAGCAAAAATATCCCTCTCCGATTCAGCCAACCAAAGTAGCTTCTGATAATGATTATGATTTGGCGGTTCGTTTTTGTGTAGAAAACTATGAAGAAATTGCTTCTTGTACGGCTTCTCATAATGCGGAAAGCTGTAGAAAACAAGTAGAATTAATCGAAGAATTGAAGTTGCCAAAAACGCATAAACACTTTCTATTCAGTCAGTTATACGGGATGAGTGATCATCTAACGTTTAACCTTCAGAAAGCCGGCTTTAATACTTCAAAGTATGTCCCTTATGGTCCGGTCAGAGATGTTGTACCTTATTTGATTCGTCGAGCGGAAGAAAACTCTTCTGTTACAGGTGATATGGGACGGGAATTGTTACTGATAAGAAAAGAAATTAGACGTCGAGGAATTTAGACTTGTGGTGAAGTACAAAAAATATTTCGTCAAAAATGTAAAGTCAGTTGTATCTTATTCCTTATCCGCTTATTAAAGCGCGGAGGATTATTTTGATAAAGCAAGAACCGTGTTGATTTTTAAAAAGAAATCGACTCGGTTTTTTTTATTTAAAAATAGCCTATTATCCTTTTTATTCCGTTCCTATCTCATTCGTTATTAACTATTTGAAATCATATACTTACGTTTAAAAAATTAATATTCATTAGCATATTACCTATTCTATTAACGGTTGTTTTGGGACAAGGAAAGATTATCTTGAAGGAAGAAAAAACTTCAGATTTGTGACCAATGAGTTTTTATAGAACAAAAGCCGTTGGTTATTTATTCAAGATTGATGAAGGAGAATATGAAGGTGTCGGGTTCAAAGCGAAAAAACTTGACTTACTACTAAGGAACGACCTGGAAGCCTACAAGGAGTTTAAAAAATTTCAGCGTAAAACAAGTATTGGTAAAGTATTCTATTGGGTTAGTTCTGCTGTTCCTTTAGTATATATCGTTTCGATTGATGCTAAAAATAATACGGACGAACAATTAATCGCAAAGGGAATTACGGCATTAGTAGTAACCATTGTTAGTTATACTACAACGTTGGTTCTGTTTAAAAATGCTCCGAAACATCTGTATAATGCGGTAGAAATTTATAATCGAAACCTAAGTGCTGGCTAGAGTAGAAACAGTAAAGTTTAGTAAGCCGATTAAATATACCTGCAATTTTTTATAGATTTAAAATAGCAAACGAATAACTTATTGAGATAAATAACGTTCTCAGTGGATGGGAAGATATATGATTATGCTTTGTTCCTTATTAATTTTATTGACGAATTCATCATTTACGGAAGTGAATGAATCTTGGGAAGAAGCTTACACGAACAAGGAAACCGTCATTTATACACGAACAACAGAAAGTGGAATTAAGGAATTCAAGGCAATTACGACTATGGATGTGAGTATAGAAACGGTCTTGGCTGTAATGGTAGATTATTCAA
>CAWVWD010000672.1:0-2576 GCA_963933585.1 uncultured Saprospiraceae bacterium | reverse complement strand
GAAGATTATGAAGAAGAAAAACGCAATATTATTTTATTCGGAAAACCAGAACAAGCAACAATTCGTCAGCGTCGTCGAGATGCGTTGTTACGTTTTTTGACGAAGTATGGTTATGAACCTGTTCCTGCTACGATGGCTCCGCCTTATCGAGGTTTACGAGTGGATTATGAACGTTCGGAAAAAGATATGGAAGGTCAACTTTGGCGAGAATATGCGATTACACAACCAGAATCTTTCTCCCGAGTTTTTGGACCGCTGACCCGTTATAAATTATACGAACGATTGAATAATAATAAAGATTGGGAAATCAACTTTTCCTATCCTCGTCCTGCTGTTTGGAGTTATGTTACTCGTCATTATCACAATGTTCAAAAGCGATATAATTTCGATTTCATGCGAGGTGATATGTCGCACGTTCAAATGAGAGCAGAAGGTGTTCCAACCCAAATTGATGCATTTTATGATATTTTAGCCACTGTTAAAAAAGTCGTTAGAGATAATGGCGTTCCTTACTTTGGCTACTTTGCAGAAACGTTTCTTGCACCTCGAAATGTGATGAGTTATGGCGATGAAATTGACCATTTGGAAGCGGCTGATTGTGATTCTACCTTAGGAGATTTACAGTCCGTTATAATAAATACACCTGAATTTTTGCAACGCTTTCGCCAATATTTAGATGTATTGGAAACTCGACGATTTGCTCCGAGTTTCACAATTATGACCGCAGATAAAGATGATCCTCGTTTTGATAAATTCTATGTTTCGGGAAATGAATTTCGTTTATTCACGGCTTTATTTTTGACAAATATGCCAAGTTATATGTCGCTTGGTTTCCGAACTCGGGATACACATTATTCGCCAGCTCCGAATGAACATTACACGAAATTATACGTCTTTCAGGTTTCAAAAGGAGAGAAAGCAACAGAGGGGAATTACGTTTGGGGAAAAAATGGTTCGCTATATCACCGGCTTTTACAAATTCAATTATACTCAGATAAAATCTGGGAGATCATTCAAAGTAAGTCGGTTCAATGGTTGATTTATCCCGATGCAACCGGTTACGGAAAAGTCATCGCTTGGACACAATCTAATCACCCGACACATGTTTTTATAGCCAATACAGATTCTGAAAATGCAATTGTCAATTTCGCTATTCCGGCAATTAAAGGTATAGAGAATACACATTTTAAATTTGACTTTTCAACTGCATATTGTGTAACAAAGATTAATGAACTCCCGTTCTATAATGGTCGTCATTATAATATTTTCCGATTGGAGAAGGGAGAATGTCGAGTCTATTTAATTAAATAGCCGTATTCCAAGCCATATCGATTTTAAAAATCGATACGGTTTCTGACGAAAAAATCATTAATTTTTGCCCATGAAAGATAAGAAACTCATCGCCATTTTTGTTTCATTGTTTTTGATTCAAATAGGCGTGTATACTTTATTACACCTTTGGAATATAAAGCATGAACCCATTGATAATTCTGACTTCAAGAAAGATTACCCCAATTATCGAACACTTAAGAAAATTGATTTATCTTATAAGGATTTAAAGAAAATTCCATCAGAATTATCCGTCATGAATTCTTTAGAAGCGATAAATCTGGGTGGAAATTACTTAACTGATTTTCCTTATGAGTTATTGAAATTACCGAAGCTTGAACGATTGGATTTGGAAGGAAATCAAATAGAATCTGTTGACTTTAAGAATAAAGTAGAAAATCGTACGCTGAGAGTACTGATACTGAATGACAATCCGATTCAGACTATCGCTGCTTTCAATCAATTGTTAGTTTTAGAAGAATTAGAATTGAGTCGCAATAAATTAAAATTTGTGCATGTGAGTAATAGGCAACTTAAAAAGATTCGATTAAGTTTTAATGAACTTAAAGATTTCCCCAGTATATATTCTCCTAATTTAAAAGAATTAAATTTAGTTGGAAATAACTTATCTGAAATTAACCTTCATAGGATTTCACCAAGTGTTCAGAAATTATATTTGGCAGGTAACCAAATTAATAATCTGCAATTTTACTCTGATATTTTTTTTGAAGAAAGTAATTTAAAAGTCTTGGATTTATCGAATAATTTACTCAAAAATTATCCTTACGCATTACACAAATTTCCTTATTTAGAAATGCTCAATCTTAGTGAAAATAATATTTCCAAATTTGATAATGATATAGCGGCTCCTCTGGAGTCTCTGAAATCATTCAATATTTCGACGAATTTTTTTAGTATTTCTGATATAAATATGGGTTTAATTTTCCCGAATTTAAAGCAATCGAACTAATACTCTTTTTCACAAGCAGAAAAACTAATAAAGCCTGTCATTCCCAAACAAGTTGGAAATGACAGGCTTTTTATTAATTTCTTAGGTTTTGTCACCTTAACATTTAATCCTCCCCTTTTTGGAACTCTTTCAAAAGTCTTCAAGTTATAAGTGCAATTCTGACAATATTTACCTATTTTTAATTTTGCTATTGACTATTTTATCAAATTTTTAGGTTAAAAAATAGTTACTTTTCGAAACAAAATTTAATTTCATTATTCTATATTGAATAGTTTTA
>CAWVWD010000671.1:0-2576 GCA_963933585.1 uncultured Saprospiraceae bacterium | reverse complement strand
TAAAAATCAAATTGAAAAGCCAATACTGGAATAAAATCTCCACCTGGATAATTTCGGAATTCCAACGTATTATCTAATGAATTATAAGCGACCGCATTGATATTTCTTTCACTGGTCAAATTCTGAATATCTAACGAAATACTTCCTGAAAAACGCTTGGCGTTATAACGATACGCAATTCTTGCATCTACTCGTTTGTAAGCCGGAACTTGTGCGCTCCATTCTTCTCCTGCCAACATCACATAACGACTTTCCGCAGCCGAAGCAATCGGATCATAAGGCGAGTATCGAAAACCGCCATTATATAAAATTCTAAAGCCAACTTGTAAGGTCTTGGCGTTGCCAAACTCAAACTCTCTTCCTATCGTATAGCTTGAAGACCAACGCGTTCCGAATTTTGTGTTGCGTTGAATGCCATCTTGTGGCGTGTATTTTGATTCAAACATTGAACCTGTAATTAAGAAGTACATTTTGTTAGAAAAGAACTTTTCAACGACCATATCGATACCATAGTTTTGTCCTGTTCCCTCGCTTGCCGTTTCAAAAAATGCAAAAGATTGTTGGTCATTTAACATCCAATAATTCGTATTTTCGGCTCTATTATCAATTGAAATGGGTACTTTATTTAAGCGTTGATAATAGAATTCTGTGACGAATTTGATTTGTGATTTTGTTAAGAACGAATAGGACAAAACCGAGTGCCAAGAATTGATAAAAGACATATCTTCATTCGGACGTGACGTAATGATTTCGTTATTAACCGTCGTATCATTTTTGGAATAAAAATAAGCGGCTAACGGTAACATTTGACTGTGTTTTCCGATTGCCAAACCCAAAGTATGTTGTGCATTAATTTTGAATTGATAGGAAAATCTTGGGTCGATTGCTGCCGTATTGTTTAAACCTAAATACAACGCATGAACACCAAAATTCAGGGTATGTCGCTCATTCGGTTGATACGTTCCTTGTGCATAAGTTTGGAGCGTCGAAGTCATTCCGCTCCCTGCAAGAGAAATTTCGTTATTGAAAACCGTAATATCACTTGATGCGGTACGAGGCGCAGTTTCTTTGAAAAAATTAAAATTGATATTGTGATTCATCAACCCAACTTTGTATTTAAATGTCGGACTCACTTTGCGATTATACGATAAAGAAGTCGAAATTCGTTGGTCTTCGTAAAGTTCAGTATTGTAACGAAAACGTGCTGATTCGGCAGAACTAACCGTATCATATTGCCAATCAATGACGCTAAAATTACCAACAATAGCCGCTTTCAAAAATGACTTTTCGTCAATCAACCAAGTGTAGGTCGCTCCGACAATGCCTAAATTACTAATACGGACTCGATCCTCCCAATGATTCGCCACGGAACTATCTCGTGCTGTAAAATCAGCAACTGGCTGATAATGTTCTGTACTTAATCCACCCATTCCGAAGACGGTAAAAAGGTGTTTTTTGTCTTTACTATCCAATGAAATATTGAAAGATAAATCTTGGAAATCATTACTGATTCGTTCGCCCAAAAGGTGTAAACCAGCACTATTTAATAAGCCTAAAGTCGAATAACGATAATTGAAAATATAAGAAGAACGCTCTTTTTGAATTGGTCCTTCGGTTGCAAAATCTAAACCCAAAATACCGATTTTTGCTCGATATTCTCGGTCGTGTTTATTGCCCTTTTTGAAATGAACATCAAATGCACCGGACAACGCATTTCCATATTCTGCTGGCATTCCGCCGGAGAAAAAATCTGAACGCCCCAATAATTGAGCAGAAAAAACCGTGATTCCGCCACCTGAAGTTCCTGGTCTTGCGAAGTGATTTGGATTCGGAATATCGACGCCTTCTAATCGCCACAACATTCCGAAAGACGAGTTTCCTCGAATAATAATATCATTTTCCGTATCATCGCCACCTTGAGAAACGCCGGGAAACGACAACGCCATTCTTCCCATATC
Source organism: uncultured Saprospiraceae bacterium (assembly GCA_963933585.1). Taxonomy (GTDB): domain Bacteria; phylum Bacteroidota; class Bacteroidia; order Chitinophagales; family Saprospiraceae; genus CAWVWD01. The sequence goes on along the minus strand of CAWVWD010000671.1, from coordinate 618 downwards.
ATTGACACCTGCCGGCATTCGCTCGGTTTCTTCCACCGAAAACGATCTGGCACTTACAAATGCCGATTCATTCAAAGGAGCGTTATAATCTAGTCGAGTATCGGTAATCTCGACTTCGGTCATATCAATTCCCGAACCCATCGCAATTTCTAAATAAGGTACTTTGGCAGATGTGATGATTAAGGCTTCGCTACGATAATTATCGTAACCGATGATTTGACAATTTATAATATGTCGTCCAAGCGGAATATTTTCTAATAAAAAAGTGCCATCTTCTTCGGAGTACGTTCCAATTCCGGATGAACCATCGCCGATAGATAATAAAGCACTTCCAATCGGTTGTTTGGTATCTTTGTCGAAGACAGTCCCACGAATATTCTGAGTTTGCCCAAAGGCCGTCATTGCAGCGCAACAACATAGAATAAGTATTAAATTTGATAGAAATTTCATTGGTGTAGTTTTATTTGGTTTATCAATGTTAGGGAAAATTCGTAAGATTTTTAAAAGAAATTGATTCTTAATTTCGTAATGGTTTAAACAATCCTCCAAAAATTACATTAGAATAATTATGCTAAAAATTAATTTCAAAGGACAAGGAATTACTTGTAATAAAGGTGA
>CAWVWD010000670.1:0-2597 GCA_963933585.1 uncultured Saprospiraceae bacterium | reverse complement strand
AGACGAGTTTGATGCTTTGGATGCATTAATTGATAGTTTTAGAATTTTTCTTCGTCGCAATAAATCTATTTCCAAAAGTTATCAAAAAATGTATCTGAATGCGATTAAGTTTTTGCAAAAAATCATGAAGATTCCTTACGAAAGTAAAGGTTTAGCAGATAAACTTTCTATTCAAATTACGGAATGTAACCCGATTGCAGAGCGGCGTTGGTTATTGACGAAATTAGAAGAAATCCGATAATTCATAATTATATGCAAGTATCTGAAAATTTATTCCAATTCGTTAATTATTTATTTTATAAATCAATACCTTTGCAGCCGCAAAATGGAACTTTTATTAAGATTGCTCCATTCTTATTATAAGTCAAATAGTGAAATTAAACATTTATTCATGTTTTTAGTATCCCAATATTAGCGACTTTACAATACCTTTCTTACTTCGCCTTGAAGTAACAGATTCCCTATGTGTAGTTGGCAATTCAATATCTTCAAGTTTCAGTATAATCCAACGACACATTCAGTTTTCAATTCAACAATTTATAAATTAATAATAATCGGTTTAAGTTATTTCGGTCAAAATTTTCACACCAAAATATCTTAATACCTCCACCATAAAATAGACCATGAACATTTTAGGTAAATTAGAAGGGATACACGAGCAATATCAATACCTTGAGGAGCAACTATCGAATCCTGAGATCGTGACGGATATGAAGAAATTCACCAAAACGAATAAGGAATATAAAAAGTTAGAGCCAATCGTAAACGTTTATAAAATTTATAAAACGATTTTAGATGGTATTACAGAAAGCGAGATAATCCTAAAGGAGGAAAAGGATCCCGATTTCCGAGAAATGGCAAAAATGGAGCTAGAAGAACTTCGTCCACAGAGAGAAAATTTGGAAGAAGAAATCAAAGTTTTACTAATTCCTAAGGATCCAGAAGACGAGAAAGATGTCATCATGGAAATTCGTTCGGGAGCTGGTGGCGATGAAGCAAGTATTTTTGCAGGCGATTTATATCGAATGTACACCCGTCTTTTTGATAATTTCAAATGGAAATACGATATTATTTCTATTAATGAAGGTTCATCCGGAGGTTATAATAAACTAGTTTTGGAAGTAAAAGGCGACGATGTTTATAGTAAATTAAAATTTGAGTCTGGTGCACATCGTGTTCAACGTGTTCCGAGGACAGAGTCACAAGGGCGTGTTCATACTTCTGCAGCGACAGTTGCGGTTATGCCACAATTCGAAATGGAAGATGTAAATATCAATAAATCTGATTTGAAAGTAGATACTTATCGAGCGAGTGGCGCGGGTGGACAGCATGTAAATAAGACGGAATCAGCGATTCGGATTACGCATTTACCTTCTGGTGTCGTTGCAGAAAGTCAAGAATCTCGTAATCAATTGCGAAATCGTGAAATTGCATTACAACGTTTATATTCTAAAATTAATGCAATCGAACGAGCAAAATTCAACTCTGAAGTTTCTAATAAACGTAAATCGTTGATTGGTTCTGGTGACCGTTCGGATAAAATTAGAACCTATAATTATCCTCAAAATCGGGTAACTGATCACCGAATCGGTTATACTTCTCACAATCTTTCGGGAATAATGGATGGTGATGTTTTGCCTGTAATTGAAGCCTTACAAATGCACGAAAATGCAGAGAAAATGAAAGGGGACGAGGAGGAATCGTAATTAAGAATATGAAACTAAAATTTAAGATAGAAACGGCCTTACCAAGATTGGTGAAGCCGTTTCTATTTTAAATTCTAACCTTTCCTCAACTTCGTAACCCTTCCATCAATTTTTCTAAAAATCGCCATGCCTTCCACCGCATAATCGCCCGACGCTTCTACTCTATTTTTCCATTCTGGAGATTCTCCTTTTTCAAATTTCACAATTTCATGTAAAGCTGTATTTCGATTTTTTCGCCAGTCATCTAATTCATTCGTAACCAAATTTCTAACTTCTAAATCTATTTCAATTTGCTTCAATTTTTTAATCAAATTTCCTAATGTCTGAAATGACATTGATTTTCCTAATTCTTCACAACGGCTTTCCAGTCTATCTGTAATCAGACTTTCACAAATTGTAATCGCTTCCAAAAAGAAACCAGCTTCCAGTGCTTGATTGAACTGTTGAATTGCTCGTTTATATAATTCAAATCGCTTTTTACTAATAGAAATATTTTCTGAAGCATTTGCTCGTTCTCGTTTTGCCATTTTTATAAATTTTAACCAATTTATGAAAAATTCTATACTAATTTGTTTGAATAAACTATTCTTCGTTGATGTCTATATATCCTATCGATGCTCTAAATACACATGGATAGACATATCAAAAACAAAAAGAATAACACATATTATATTAATCTCGAAGTGCCAATTTTGCTCGTCGTTTCTTTTTCCACGGCGCATCTATTTGCCAATCCCCGGCCATAATCGAACCATAAGGCATGATTTCATCCACGACTTCCCCTAAGTTAAATTGCTTCATCTGAGCTTTCACATTTTCAGCATTTTTGTATGCACTCGGTAATTCTGAAATATCGACATTTCCAGAGAAAAACCGAATATCTAAACCAAC
>CAWVWD010000669.1:0-2597 GCA_963933585.1 uncultured Saprospiraceae bacterium | reverse complement strand
TATTTGAAGTTAAAAAAAATTAGAAAATGGATTTACTGCTTTTCGCACCGGAATATCGTCCAAATTTGTCTTCGATGATTCGCAGTGCAGAGTTTTATGGTTTTAAGCGGATTTATATTTATGATAAAAATGATTTAATAAAACCACCAACGAATAAAAAAGGACGTGCAAATATGGCTCATATGGCGAAGGTTTGGACGGCTGGAGCGATTGATCATATTGAGATTATTCGAGTGGAAAATCCATTGGAATTTTTAACGAATTATGAAGGTCGGAAGATTGGAACTATCGTGAATGAATCGACTAAACATTTGAATGATTTCAAATTTGAAAGGGAGGATTTATTGATTTTTGGTAGCGAAAAAGATGGTTTGCCCGAAGATATTATTGAGCTCATTAACGAAGGTGTTTATATTCCTCAAGTTGGTTATACGAATTGTTTAAATGTGGCGGTGACTTTTGGAATTGTAGTACATCAAGCATTGAAAGGTTTATAGGTATTTTATGGTTAAAGCCTATAGACCCTTAAATAAAAAAGCGTGATTTCCGAAGAAATCACGCTTTTGTTTATTTAGAAGTTTTCGATTATCTACGAATTTCTAATTTCTCGATTAACCCACGATATTTTGTGATGTTAGTTTTTTCTAAGTATCTCAATAATTTTCTACGTTTACCTACTAAACGTAATAAAGAGCGACGACAAGAGTGATCTTTCTGGTTGCTTTGCAAGTGCTTTGACATTTCTCCGATACGGAATGTAAATAAAGCAATTTGCCCTTCTGTAGAACCTGTGTTCTTAGCATCTCCACCATGTTCTGCGAAGATTTCTTCCATTTTTTCTTTGCCTAAATAAATAGCCATGTGTTATATATTTTTAGTTACCAATGTTAATCACGAAGATCATTTCTTAGCGACCACAAATGTACATAAAATTTAATCGTGTAGTATTAATTATTAAATATTAATTCTTAGTTACTCATATTTTTTATGAATATCGCTAATGGTTTTCGCCAGTTTTCTATCTTTCGCTGTAACTGTATTTCCCTCATCGTGTGTCGTCAGTTGAATTTCAACTGTATTCCAGACATTACTCCAGTTTGGATGATGGTTTTGTTTTTCAGCATGAAATGCAACTTCGGTCATAAAAGCAAAAGCTTCCATGAAATCTTTAAATTTGAGCGTGACTTGTAATTGATTATTAGTTTCTATCCACATTTTATTTTCATTTTAAATGAATGATAAATAAGTAAGCCTAAATAAACGATACTTTTGAGGGTACCTTTCTTTGCTATTTTTTCCTTAAAAAGTAGTTTAATAAAACGACTCTTGAGGAAATTCACCTACTGTATGAATTGGTAGGTCTAACAAAAAATATCCTCTTAAAAAATGCTGTTTATCTATGTACATCTCACTATCCTGTAAACAGTAAATACAAAAAATGGTTTTAATCTTTTTTTGACTCATACATTGAAACAGAGTCGCCCATTTTAATTTCACCAGATTGAATAATTCTTGCCGTAATTCCACCATGACCTCGCATTACATTATAACCTCCTTCTCCCAGATTTTCTTCCATTCGAGAACAAGGATGGCACAAACCAGTTGTTTCAAGGATTGTATCACCGATTTTGAATTGTTTGTCTTTCAATGCTAAAAGATTAATACCTTTCACAACGATATTTCTACGAATCAATTCTGGACGAACAGGTTTTTTTAGGATAGCGGTAACGGCCAAAAGATGTTCAAACTGAATCAAAGTAACTTGTCGTTTGCCATTGCTGCCATATCGATCGCCCTCGAGAGCTGTTTCTTTATCCGCTTTTACAGATTTTAAAACCGTCATATCTGCACGTCTTTCTGGGCGAATTCCGATCCAAACGACTTCCCCAAACTGTGGCATAACGGCCATCATTTTGCCCATCGGTGTATCTTTATTTATCATCTTGACTTATTTTTGTGAAAGTATAAGTGATATAACCACATTCAATATCCGGAGCATATACGTTCAATGAAAATTTATATTTGCGGACATTTGCTAAAACTAATATGATTACATCATTATTAGTAATACTTGATTTTTTGTTGAGAATAGTTGCGTCCATTACATCTCCTTCTTTATTTACACAAATCCTTAACTTCAAAAATCCGTTTACTTCTTTTGCTGTTTGTGGAGAATCGGGAAAAAAGCGAATCGTATGATGATTGATACCTTCTACATTACTTGGTAGAAGTGGACTCGTTTTTTTAGGAATCACAATCCCACCTGTTCCTTCCTCTTCTGAATTGACTGGAATCATTTCGGCAGTGGTTGAGTCTGCGAAATATTTTTTTGTATTTTGTAAAGATGGTTTTTGAGACAGGAATCGGGAAAGTGTTACAGTTACATATCGTTGCGTCGCGATTGGTAAAGATTGTAACATATAATCGTATTGTTTCCAAATATCATCCGTTGATTTTTCGGTAGGGATACAAATATCTTTTTCGAAAGTGCCATCTTTTATTTTAACTAAATAGCCAGCTAAATTTCCACTTTTATTGCGAAATAAACCACTAATAGAACTTGTACAAGCTGACGATAATTCATATTTTTTTAATGA
>CAWVWD010000668.1:0-2598 GCA_963933585.1 uncultured Saprospiraceae bacterium | reverse complement strand
CCTTAGCAGGAAGTGAATTACTTTTGACAAAAGGAAAAACGAATGATAAAGGAACGGCTTTGATTACGTTCAAATTGCCGGAAGATTTGTCGACAAATGATGGTTTGGTCAATATTATTATTGATTATCAAGGTCAACCAGAATCTATTTCCCGTTCAATTCCAATTGTTTTGAATAATATTTCCTTACAATTATTGCCGGAAGGTGGAGATTTGGTAACGAATTTGAAAGGTCGGGTGGCGTTTCGGGCGGCGAATGAATTTGGAAAACCTGCCGATATTTCGGGCGTGGTGATGAACTCAAAAGGGGAGGAGATAACCACTTTTGAATCGTACCATCAAGGAATGGGCGCATTTGAATTGACCCCAAAAGCAGATGAAAAATATACTGTAAAAATTACAAAACCTGCTGGTGTTGAAAAAACGTTTGATGTTCCAAACGCTTTGGAAAGTGGTGCAACTGCAACAGTTTCTAAAGTTACCGAGGATTATATTTATTTAGATATAAAATCATCGGATGAAACAAAGAAGATGTTTTTGATTTGTCAAATTCGAGGCAAAAAATATTTTGCTATGGATTTTGAAGGTACACACAAATTCACGATTCCGACCGATGAAATGCCAGTCGGTGTTGCTCAAATCACGATTTTCGATGAAAATTCTCAACCGATTGTGGAGCGTTTGACTTTCGTCAATAAGTACAAACAACTCAACATTAATATTCAAACCAATAAAGAAAAATATTTGCCCCGTGAAAAGGTCAAAATGACGATAAATGTCACGGATGAAAACGGTAAACCGACTGCCGCTGATTTGTCTTTGAGCGTTGCAGATGACCAATTATTGGCTTTTGCAGATGATAAATCGAGCAATATTTTATCGTGGCTTTTGGTGGAAAGTGAAATCAAAGAAAAGGTCGAAGAACCGAATTTTTACTTTGATTCTAAGGAAGAAAAAGCGGATAAAGCCTTGGATTATTTATTGATGACGGCTGGTTGGCGACGTTATTCTTGGCAGCAGATTAATCAAGGATATTTGCCACAAGCGACTTATACAAATGAAGCGGCATTAGTTTGGGGTTTTGTTTATGACAATCATCAATACAAGCCGTTGGAAAATGCAATGGTGAAAATAAAAGGAACAAACCTTTTTGTAAAAACGGATAAATTAGGAAAATTCAGCATCGAAAATGTGGATTTGACGACCGAAAAAATGTTGGAAATATCGGCTGCTGGTTATCAACCACACCAAATAAAAGCGACAATTTATGATGCCAATAATATGACGTATTTGACCAGTACGGAAGTTTATAAAGAACAACGAGCAAAAGAAGAGAAACGGAAGCGAGAATTAGAAGAAAGTACAAAAAGAATACAAGCAGAACTTCGTCGCCCAAATCGTCCCGTGGCAATTCCTGCATCACCGCCAGCTGTAATGGAAGTTTTTGAAAATGAGGAGCTTATGGAAGAAGATATGGTTTTGGAATTGCCAGAAGGCATAGACATAGAGCCGCCAAGAACAGCTGAACCGCCAGCGCCACCAGTTAAAGATGTTGCGGCAAATTTGGATGTTGTAAAAGACAAAGAAGGAGTTAATGTTCAAGTCCAAAACGAGGCTATATTAGAAAAAAATGAACTTGGTAAAAAAATAGTTCCTAATAAACCGATGCCAATGCCAAAACCGAAACCAAAACCTGTACCTCGAAAAGAAGGAGTAGAACAAATTTTTCAAGTTGTGGAGCAAATGCCTCGTTTTCCAGGTTGTGAAAACTTAGCGACAGATGCAGAAAAGAAGGCTTGTGCAGACAAAAAAATGTTGGAATACATTTATAAAAATATAAAATATCCGGGAATAGCTTGTGAAAATGGTGTAGGGGGAACTGTTGTTGTAAGTTTTGTAGTCGAAGCGGATGGTTCCATTTCTGATGCGAAACTTATTCGTAATCCTGGAGCAGGAGTAGGAGAAGAAGCCTTACGAGTAGTTAATAATATGAATAATCTTGAAAAATGGACACCAGGAAGACAACGGAATGAAAATGTAAGGGTTCAATTTAATTTACCGATGCGATTTAGATTAGAAGGTTGTGAAGGGTTAGGTACAAAAGATTACTACAAAGCAAAAACCTTTGTAACGCCAATTTACGCAGGACAAAAAGACCCAGATATTCGGGACGATTTCCGTAGTACGATTTATTGGAATGGACATATTGAAATTGGAAAAACAGGCCGTAAAACGATAGAATTTTATGCTTCGGATGCGATTACGTCGTTTAATATTACGGCGGAAGGTATTGGAAATAAAGGGAATGTCGGCAGAACGGAACAGCAATTTTTTACACAAAAACCATTCAGCCTTGCGGCGAAATTACCAACCGAAATCGTACAAGGTGACGTTATGAAATTGCCTTTGACTTTCGTCAATAACTCTGACGAAGCGATAACTGGCGAATTGAAAATTGATTTGCCGGAAGGTTTGGAAGCGACTTCGACTTTACCAAAAACATTGACGTTAGCACCAAATAAAGCAATTACAAAGTTTTTATCTTTCAATACGTTATTTCCATTTTCTGAAAAACAAATATTAAAAATTGGCTTCAAAG
>CAWVWD010000667.1:0-2600 GCA_963933585.1 uncultured Saprospiraceae bacterium | reverse complement strand
TACATTCCAAATGTATAAATTTTCCCTTTTTCATTCCAAACGCCAAATTCATCCCGAAACCGTTCTCCGATAAATTCAAATTCTAATGAAAATGGTTTTTCGGGATTTTCTTTTTCAATAATAAACGTGGCAGGAAAGGTACCCGTTTTCAAATTGGCGGAAGCTACATTCTCTGAATTTACGAATTTCCAATTTCCAATCGAAGGTCCAAACATCGCAAAAACGTATTCATTTTCATTTACCGTTCGCAAGAAAATCGCAGGATATTCGAAATCATAAACTCCATACTTTATGGGTAATTTATAAGCTTCTCCTTTTGGATATTTTGGATTTATTTTCGGTATAGAATCTAAATTTTGATTCTCTTGAATTTCAAAGTTTATTGTGGATGCTGTAAAATCATTATCCATATTAAACATTGGAATGGAGATAAAAACAAAACCATTATGTGTCAATGAATTATGAGTGATATAATGAATATGAGTATCCGTAATATCCATAATTCCAGCTTCTAAATTCCAATCAATTTGATTCCTTTCAATATTTCCAAACCCTGATTTAACACCAAATAAACCGACTTTTGAATTGAATTGAATTTGACTATTTTTCAGCTTATTTAGTATCGTTGTATTTAGCATAATTCCATTTTGATTATGACTAATTATCGAATTTAAAATATCAACATTTCCACAATTATTCAACGTAATTGCACCTTCTTTCACTTTATTAATATCAAAAATCGCACTCGAATCCGCTCGATAATTATAAGAAAAACTACAATTATCAATCGTCAACCCTTGAACGCTATCGGCTTGTAACGCAATTCTATAGCCGCTGACATTTAGGTTTTTAATCGTTATAAAACTGCTATTTTTAATATAAATCGCAATTCCTTTAAATTCATCGGGCTTTGTAAAATCATCCGTTCCTATTAATTCAATATGATTAAAATCAATGATTAAACTATCGCCTTCGATGGTAATTACATTCTCATAATCATCATTAACAATCAATTGATAATCCGACTTTTCAAACATTACGGACGAATTAATGAGCAAACCTTTTTTTAATTTAAGGTTTTGATTATCAATATTATTTTTATCCGTTTCACAATTGGCGAAAGCCAAAATTAGGAAAAGAGCGATTGGAAATAGAAGGTTTTTCATATTGGCAAATGTAGGAAAATGTATGTTTGAATTTATTTGACAACATGAAATTATTTAAGTCATCTTGTCGAATGAATTCGACGATACATAAAAAAACGCCCTTTCCTTTCGGAAATGACGTTTTATACTTTGGTGTTAATTATTTATTTGACATCTAAACTTACATATCAGAACTTTTACTTACCTGTAAAGCCGTCAACATTTGCTGCATTAATTCTGTTCCTGCGGTTGGTGAATTTGGTAGTAAAACCAAGTTCGTTTTTGAGTTTTCACTCATTGAATTCAACGTATCATAATGTTGTGTAATGATAATCAAAGCCGACGCTTCTTGTGAATTAATTCCTGCTTTGTTCAAAACCTCAACCGACTCTTCCAAGCCTTTCGCAATCTCTCGACGTTGGTCAGCGATACCTTGACCTTGCAAACGCTTACTTTCTGCTTCTGCTTGTGCTTTCGCTACGATACGAATTCTTTCAGAATCACCTTCATATTGTGCTGCTAACTTTTCACGTTCCGCTGCATTAATTCGGTTCATCGCATTTTTCACTGCAATATCCGGATCAATATCTGTCACTAAGGCTTTGATAATTCCATAACCGTAATCGTGCATAGCCTGTTCTAATTCTCGACGAATCGCAATCGCCACATCATCTTTTCGCTCAAAAACATCATCTAATTTCATCTTCGGTACTTCTGCCCGAATCGTATCAAAAACGTAAGAGGTGATTTGATCATGTGGATTTTCTAATTTATAAAATGCTTCATAAATTTTATCTTTTAATACTAAAAATTGAACGGAAACTTTCAATTTCACGAAAACATTATCTTTCGTTTTGGTTTCTACCAATACATCTAATTGCTGGATTCTCAAGTTTAATTTTCCCGAAACTTTATCAATCATCGGAATTTTAAATTGTAAACCAGCTTGTCGAATACTTTGAAACTTCCCTAATCGTTCGATGACATAAGCAGTTTGTTGCTTAACCGTAAATAATCCGGTGAATACCAATATCAATCCTAAGATGATAAAAACACCATAATTAGCCAAGAGATCTACCATATCTGTTATTTTATATTGTTATAAATAGTTTTGTTTTAATAATTATACGTAATAACTAAGAATCTCATGAAAATATTAATTTTTTACTACGATGATTGTGAGATATTCGACTAAAGTGTATTGACGTATTGTTATTCACTTCCTTTTCGAAATATCGATAGTTTAAATTGGTGAGAAATTTAAATTTTGAACCTTTACAGTTGCGAGATTTCGGCATTCACCGCAATGATGGAAGGTTTAATACTTGGCATTATGGAATCTCTTGATTTAAAGTGAAAAAATATTTAAAACCGATTAGAAACATCTATTTGAAATAAGGATTTGTAATTTTAAAAATATTCCATAATAAAACCAGACTTCGATTTGGTATTACA
>CAWVWD010000666.1:0-2604 GCA_963933585.1 uncultured Saprospiraceae bacterium | reverse complement strand
TAGCGTGAACTTGTAAAATTTTAAAGATATTTTCCATTCCGATACCAGCTTCCATATACGGAATATCGGTCGGACTTCGTAACGGAACCGTTCCACCGACATCAGAAGTATTCAGTACATTTGCCGCCAAATTTTTATCCGAAATCGTTCCCCAAGTTCCCTTGAAAGTCACCAACGAACGCCAGTCCAACTTACGAATCAACGGAATTTTATTCATCAAATAACCATCAAAATGATGTTCCAATTGCACATTTACATATTGATCCGTCACGAACTCATAACGGTTCATCACATTGTAACTAAAGCCATTATAAAAATACGTGTCATTTCCTTGCGGAATACCTAATAGCAACATCGGCAAAGCTTCATTACTAAATATTTTTCCAGCTTGAATTTGATATTTAAACCATCCAAAAGGGTTCGTATAAATCCAGTGCGAATACTTTAATTCTGCCTTTTGATAATTATGCTCACTGCCTAAAACACCTTTAATCCCTTGTGTATAAATAAACTCAACCGTCGGTAATTTTGAACTACCAACCGTCAGATAATTGAAGTTTCCATTGATCCGTTTTTCCTCAAAAGCATACCGCAATCTGACCACGATTTCCGTGGTATTCACTGTTGTATCGATTTCATTCGTTGACGGATTGATGAATTTATAATTGAAACCCAAACCATCCGATTCCACGCCGCCATAAGGATCCATTTGTCGGTTCATCAGAATCGGACGAAAGTGCATTCCTTTTTTCCAAAACTTCTCCATCCAAATTTTCGTTTCCCTCACTCGTATCATTCGTAGTGGCAAATCCCGACGGAAAGAATTAGAAAATATATTATTGCTGACCAAATCCTCCGAACTTTTATGTGTCAAAATAATATCATCTAAATAAGCAATCCCGAACATCATACGAGGTTGATCTTTGAGTTTCCAACGATAACGGACGAAATATTTAAAATCTTGGTCTTTTGTACCATAACCAATTTGACCTTCCAGCCGCATCGTTTTATCCAAAAGGTCGGCAGAGGCACCAAGTGAAAACCGATTTCCTTCCACGATATTTTGATAATACATCATCGGATAAGGGCCAATTCTCAAAGGACCAAAACCGTTTTTTTCTTTCCGAATCGTCAAATAACCGGTTGAAATCGTTTCTATAATTTTGTAATAACGCTGATACATCGGCAAATCTTGAATCGTATCAATCATCTCATAAATCTGCGCTTCGTTCGCCGAAAGCGAATCATGCCGAGTCGCCTCCCAATATGACGCCTCTTTTTTTAATACCGTCAAATCATAGCTTTGCGTATCTGCTTTTTTATATTTCTCGTTAAGTTCCGACTGATTAAAAACGTAATTATTAAATGAAGCCGTCTTTCGACCAATCAAACCAGGCGCATCTTCAGTCGCTGCAAAATCCAAAACCATTTTCTGTTTTTCCAATGTCCAACTATCGCCTTCCAAATCATATTCCTCGAAAATAATCAATCGCTCCAAGAAATTAATATTCACATCTTCACTCATCCACATATTCACTTTCACAATCGCAAATGAAGAATCTGCCACCCAAAAATCACCGTAAAACGTATTTTCCTGTTTTCGTTTTGGTTTAAATCGTAGATTATAACACCATTTATTTTCAATAAAAGTACTATCCTCGATATAATATTCATAATAAAATAAGCCAGAATTCGCAAACGGGCTGACCAACGGTTTCTCCAGAATCCGAATCCGATTATCATAAATATTGTAAGGCTGATGCATTCGATCCAAATACCTCAACATTGACGCATTCCCAATTCCTGACTCTTGAATAGCTTCTATTTCCGTTCTTGTATTCCCTTTTTTTCCATACACATTGGAAATCGTTTCCTTGATAAAAATCGGTAAAAATGGCTTATCGTCCGAAATCGAATCCACATAATCATATATGATTTTGAAATCCGCCATCCATTTATTTTCAATCAGGTTATTATTAATATTATGAAAATCCAATTCGACTTTCGTATAATCCTGACAAGAATAATTTTCATATTGCTCCAAACGGTTTTCGTCCTTATTCACAATAATATTTCTAATAATTTCATTCGCAGGATTTTCACCTGCAAAAACGACGACTTCTTCCAATTGCAAACTCGAGCCCAGCAGTCGAAAATTCATCGTTTGCTCCGCCTGATTCGCCATCGGTTTACTCGTCAGTTTGTAACCTAAAGCAGAAACCGTAATGATTTCAAAATATTTCTTTAATTTAAAGGTATAATAACCATCAAAATCAGAAGTCGTCCCAATCGTTTCGCCAGCGATATAAATATTACAAAACGGCACACCTTCTTCCGTATCATTATCAATCACCCGTCCTGTAATTGTAAATAATTGTGCAGAAGCTGCAAACGGCATCATTAACAGCAAATAAAAAATTAGTTTAGCTTTCATTTATTAATTTGGTATGAAGAATAAATTATTCAAAAGAACCACAAAGGTACATTCATAATCTTAAACAAGGATAAAGTGACGTTTAGGGAATCAGACCTTAATTTTTTTGATTTCTCTTTGATTTCCCCTTGATTTCTCTTTGATTTCTCTTTGATTTCCCCTTGATTTTC
>CAWVWD010000665.1:0-2608 GCA_963933585.1 uncultured Saprospiraceae bacterium | reverse complement strand
CCGACACGGTTTCTACGAGAATAAACTATCAATAACTTTTGAGCAGTTGCATTAGCTGTCGTCATTACGCACTGATAAATTGAGATATATTTGGAATAATGTCTTTCTATTTACAAATAATAGACAAAATCCTTTTTCCCAAAAACAATCTTGTACCTTGAGTTTCATGTCATAGATATTAGAATATTTTGGTTGTAGATACTAGGTTTCAGCCAATTTTATCGTGTATGATTATCATCATGGTAAATCAAAAATATCTAATAATTTAGGAAGGGAATGTCTAAAATATAAAAGCAAATCGGTTTAAAATCCTTTTTTTTGAAAAAATAGAACTATGAAAACGACACGATTAACCATTCAAAACCGTGATAATATCACAATTTCTGCACGTTTGGAACAGCCAAATGACCAATATCCAATTGCTTACGCAATTTTCGCACACTGCTTTACTTGTAGCAAATCGCTTCGAGCAGTGAATGCAATTAGTCGATCATTAACTTCAAAAGGAATTGCCGTTTTACGGTTTGATTTTACAGGCTTGGGTGAAAGTGAAGGGGATTTTGCGGAAACGAATTTCTCTTCTAATATTTCAGATTTATTAGATGTGTCAGCATTTTTGGGAAAGGAATATCAAGCTCCGAGTATTTTGATTGGTCATTCCTTGGGCGGTTCTGCGGTTTTAATGGCAGCGAAATATTTGGATAATGTAACGGCTGTGGCGACTATCGGAAGCCCATCTGAACCGGTTCATGTAAGCGATCAGTTTGGATATAAAATTGAGGAAATCAGGGGGGAAGGAATTGCGAAAGTAACGTTAGCAGGAAGAGAGTTTACGATTAAAAAGCAGTTTTTGGATGACTTAGAAAACACCAATTTATTAGAAACGGTTCGAGGTTTGAAAAAAGCGATTTTGGTGATGCATTCGCCACACGATAAAACGGTCGGAATTCGTAATGCAGAGCAAATTTATAAAGCCGCTTTTCATCCAAAATCCTTTGTTTCTTTGGATAATGCGGATCATTTATTGATGAATAATAAAGAAGATGCGGTTTATGTTGGTGAAGTAATTGCGACTTGGGCGAAGCGATATATTGAATTGCCGAAAGTAAGCAAATTGAGAACAAGTCAAGCCGTTGTTGTGAAAACGGAAGAGACTTTTACAACTGAAATCAGCACAGGGACACACAGTTTAACTGCTGATGAACCAGAGTCTGTTGGCGGAAATGATTTTGGTCCAAGTCCATACGAATTACTATTAGCGAGTTTGGGTGCTTGTACTGGAATGACTTTGCGAATGTACGCAAATCGCAAAAAATGGGATTTGAAATCAGTGAAAGTACATTTGAGCCACAAAAAAGATTACATAGAAGCGTGTGAGGAATGTGTCAGCGATAATGCGAAAAAAGGTAAAATAGATGTTTTTGATCGTGTAATTGAGTTAGAAGGCAATTTGGATGATAAACAAAAAGCCCGATTGCTGAACATTGCGGATAAATGTCCTGTTCATAGAACCTTACATGGCGAAGTAGAAGTGAATACTGTTTTGAAAGCTTAAACTTTTCTCCCGTAGATTTGTCCGCTTGTTGTGCGAACGGGCAGGTCTGCGAGAGAATTTTTCACCACGTAAGACGTGTCAAAACTCGAGATATTAAAAAGTATCCTTTTAATGGATTTTAGGAGGACACTTTTTTTATTTTACAATTCATTCGTATAATTACAACCGCTATGAATAGCAAATAGGACGAGTTTTCAAAATCCGCCCTGTTTATCCTTAAAAGAAGAAAATGTCAGGACAGATTAAAATATCAGAAACCATTTATTTGGAAAGCATTACGATTGAGGATGCTTCGGAATTGTATGATTTAATGGAAGATATTTATCCAAAAGCATATGATTATTTTTGGGTAGATAATGGAGATTGGTATTTAAATTCATTGTACAATAAATCAAATATTCAAACAGAATTAAACGAATCCAATTCGATTTATAGTTTCATAATTGTAGATAATGAAAAGGTTGGAATTCTGAGACTTTTACATGATAAAACGTATGCTGTTTATGCGGATGAAAAATCCTCAAAATTGCATCGAATGTATTTGCATCCAAAAAATCATGGAAAAGGAATCGCAATAATATTGATGAATTGGGTAATGGAAGAATGTCGAAAAGCTGGAAGTGAAATGCTTTGGTTGGATGCGATGGATACAAAGGCACAAGCCTTGCAATTTTATAAAAAAATGGGTTTCCAAATCGGAAGCCATGAGATTTTACCATTTGAACGGTTAAAAATTGAAAACAGAGGAATGTATCAAATGTGGCGAAAAATATGATTGATTTCTAGATTCCGACGATAAAAAATTCTCCCGCAGATTTCGCAGATAATGCTGATTTTTTTAATTGTTGGCAAAGCCAATAATTTTGAGCGAAAGATAATCCGCAAAGTGGATTATCAAAATAACCTGCGTTATCAGCGAAATCTGCGGGAGAAAATCACGTTCTAAAAGTCAAATTGAAAAGCCAATACTGGAATAAAATCTCCACCTGGATAATTTCTGAATTCCAACGTATTATCTAATGAATTATAAGCGACCGCATTGATATTTCTTTC
>CAWVWD010000664.1:0-2612 GCA_963933585.1 uncultured Saprospiraceae bacterium | reverse complement strand
GTTCATTTGATGATAAGGAATGGAAAGGATGGCGAGAAATGTATTTAGAGATGATGGAATTAAGTATTAAATATTTATCGTAATCACCGAGTTCTCGGGACAAGTTAATTTGAAAATCAATTGTTGATGGGTTTATTGAAATTGTAATCTTGTATGTTGCTTTTTATTAGTTAGCTCTAACGTTCTTGTATAAATGACGGTATCGCCGTCTATGCTGCATGGTAGATTATACCTTATTGTCGGTCATTTTTATTTTTTTCAGCCCAATCCATTCATGTTCAATGTTTTTCATCAATAGTGCATTATCAAATTTAACTGTTCCTTTTGGAAATATATTCTCATTCTCAAAGAAACTTGATTTAACGGATTCCACCTCCAATAACGAGACTTCCCAATTTTGAGTTTTTAATTCTAAACCCTCGAAATCATTCTTATCCGGTGAATATCCTATCGAACCATTCTCGAAAAAATTTGAAACGCAATTCAAATCTTCAAAAACACTTTCTTTATTCCATTCTTCTGTTTCTTTAGCCTTAATTGATAAAAAGGTCTTATCATTACTTATAAAACTAACTTCATAATTCCCATTATTTTCATTAACCGTAAATTTTGCCAAATGGTGAATTCCGGGAAATATTGTTCCTCCCGCTAAAGAACTCAATTTTGAGGATGTATCTCTTCTTGGTACAAAAACGCCTTCCTTTAATTTTCCATTTTCTTCCCATTCTACTGCAATTCTATGTGCACCGTTTTCTGAAGAAATTCCAATTTGTTTCGGAAATCCTTTTGGTCTTATTTCCTTTAATCTTATCAGACAGATTCCTGCAATTCCTTTTCCGTTTATTAATTTAGGCTTGAACGGTTTCGGCAAATAGTTATTCAATACGACTTCATCAATCTGATAATTGATGAGAATTCTTCTTTCTATTATTCCTTTGATGATTGGTATTTTCATTTTTTCTTAATTACCGACAACATTAGCGTGTCAACACTAACATCACCATTTTATAAAATTAATTCCGATTCTTAAATTGTTTGATGAGTTTATTGGAATTGTAATTTTGTGTGTTGCTTTTTATTAAGTACTTGAGCAGAAGTAATCAGGTATATAAAAGCAGTAATTTTTTCGTTATACGGTTTAAAAAATGTGAATATAGCCGAGTTACATAAACATTTTTTGATGAAGTAGAATGAAAAAAGGACAATTTTAGATGCGTGATTACTTCTGCTCAAGTACTTAATTAGCTCTAACATCTGTATCGTTTGCGGCTTTTGCCAATAATGAACATAGATATGGACGTTAGCCGTATTTATATTGTTTCTTCTTGTATTTTTTCAACTAAATAATTTGCTTCTGCATCATCTAATCCTAAACCTAAATAGTAAGTCTTCATTCCGTAATCGAATTTAATCTTCCCTTCTCCGACTCCCCAAATTGCCCAGTTATTTTTTCCTGAAAAATAATTGATTTCTACTTCATTAAATCTGATATTTTTCACTTCGGTCTTTTTGAGAATCTTAGTCGTTCCGATTCCAAAAACACTTTTATTCAGAATGATTTTTTTGCTTTCTATTTTTAATATTTCCTTTCCAAAATATCCCCAAAATAAAAGTCCAATTATAAATAGCCCTCCAATTGTCCAGCCTATTAACCAAAAAGCCATAAACCCGTCTATTTCCCCAAATCCGTCTTTATCTAATTTAAGCGTTCCTAACACATTTTTAAATCCGAAGTACCAACCTCCAAGCCATGCCGTACTAAAAATTAAGATGAACCAATTTTTTTTTGAGGGAATTGAAACTTCAGTTCCATTCATTGAGGAACTGATTTTTGCTCTTCCGTTATCTATACTCTCCATCATATCTTTTACTTTTTTTCTTATAGTATATCAACATCACCATTTTCTAAAGTAAATGATTGACGCATCGATTTCAAATAACGCCAATCATTCACTATTCAAAAAACTACGCTTTCGACATAAATGAACTATCCAAAATTTCGCTATCAAAATCACCAATAGGAAGCCCTTTTACGTGATTATAAACAGCGGCTACAAATACGGTTTTTGCGGCTGAAATAATCGTAAATACTAAGATAGCCAAGATTGCTCCAATGGTAACTCCAATGATAGGATGGATGTAACCTAACAAAAATCCTGTACCGATTGCACCAACCAAACCTAATATCATAATCAAAGTGAAACTAACATTCCCTGCTAATGATTCACCCCATTTTTCTTTCATCATATTGGTAGAAGATTTGATGGAATCAAAAACAGATTTGTCTTCATAAATCAAAACTGGAACAACGAAAAATGTCAAAACCGACCAAGCTGCACCAATCAATGAAGCGATAAATTGACCAATTTTTCCTGATTCGCTAATGATTTGTAAGATTGTTCCAACCGTTGCAGAAACAATTGCCCAAGATAAAATCTTACCAACTCGAGAAAGGGCAAATTGAAAACCATCGCCAAGCGAAGTTGGTTCGTCATTAAAGTGTTTCATTGCACAATGAATTAGTGCAGAGTTGAAAAAGACAACAATGAAAAAGTTGATTAGATAATAAATGAAAATCATTCCGTAAGCAAAGACATCACTTACGCTTTCGT
>CAWVWD010000663.1:0-2626 GCA_963933585.1 uncultured Saprospiraceae bacterium | reverse complement strand
CTTATTGTGTAGAAAAATTTGGTACAGAGCGTGTTAGAGCGATGGACAGCAAAGAGATTCATGAACGTGTTTTCGAATTTGTTAGTTTGATGGCTTTTGACGCAAATATCAGTCATATGTAAATTGATTTTTGGTGTTTTGTCTAGTCCTGAAATAGGGTTACAGATAAAAAATAAAAATAACGAAAAATGAGTATCAATTAAAAATTGATGCTCATTTTGTCGTTTTATATGACCTCATCATAATATTACATTGTAAGTGCATGACACTGCATGACACGAGGTGTTAAATAAAAATTAGAAAAATGAGGTCTAATCATAATGTAAATATTAATTGAATTAATAATAAAATTTGCAGCGAATCACAAATACTAGTTAAACCTAAAACGACATTATTTATGAAAAACCTAAAAGGTATTATTTTTTTAAATTTATTTTTTATTCTTTTGCTTACAAGTTGTATGGGTGTTAGAAACACACCTGCGAAACTGATTGAACCGCTTTATGCGGCATCAATAGCCGATGCCGCTTATCCAGAAATGGACGAAATTGCACCCTTGACCAAGATTTCAAAAGACAATTCTAAACTGGTTTGGAAGATAATTGAGGGCAAGGATTATTTACTCGTTGCGACTTGGACGAGCGAAAAAAGCACCGCTTATTATCCGAAAGAAGGTGTTTATAATACTGGTAAATATCCGATTTGGGTAACGGCAATTCCTGATTTGCAGGAACGTTGTAATGCGTTGAGAATCGAAAAAAGTAAAGATGTACCGTTGCGACTTAAACAACTTTTGGGCTTACCTCCTGCGGCAGATAAAAGTTATTTTATAACATTTTGGGTACAGCCCACAGATTTATTCCGACCTTGTCCTGATAAAGAAATCAATGACGAAATGTGTGGCTTGTGTTTTTCAGAAGCGGAATCTTCGGACGAAAACGCTAACATACATGAAACATGGATTAATCAACTTCGCTTAAATTCTTATTACAATTGCAAAGGCGATAAATATCCGTGGACGCAATTGGGTTATACTTACGATTGGCACCCGAGAAATAAGTCGCACGTGGGTATCAGTGAATTTGTCATTAGAGCAAATAGTGATATTTATATTAATAAAATCGAAGCAACGAATGATTACTTAGGGCTTTAGTTTGTCTTGAAGTGTTGATGTTGTTGCAATATCAACACTTCAACTGAAAAAAACGGCTCTATTCTAAATTTTCAAAATTTTCAAAAAAATCATAATTCATACTTCATATTTAAAAAAAGAATGATTTACCAAAAAAGAGTAATAGAATTTGCGGCAACGGCAACCGCTTTAGAATCAAAATATAATCGTTTTTCTATTATCCGATTAGTTACATTTATTGTTGCGATTGCCGTGGTTATTTTGGCATTTTCGTATGCTGCCTTAATGGGTTGCGTCGTATTATTAGGCTCAATTATAGGGTTTGGCAGGTTTATATTTTGGCATCAAGAAATCTTAAAACAAAAGGAACATTTTGAGGCTTTAACGGCAATCAATCAGGCGGAAATTGATATTGCGAATGACGATTATGCGAAGTTTGCAAATGGTAAGGAATACTTGGATTTACAACATTCTTACGCTGTGGATTTAGATATTTTTGGCGATTATTCTTTGTTTCAATATTTGAATAGAACGGCTACGAATATCGGTGAAAAGGCTTTTGCAAATTATCTTTTATCTCCTGCCGAAAAACCAGAAATTTTGGCTCGACAAGAGGGCGGTTTGGATTTGAAAAATCGCTTAGAATGGCGACAGAATTTTCAAGCAATTGGACACAATTCAGAAGAAAATGAACAAGATATTCGCTTATTATTACTTTGGCTGAACGAAGCACCGATTCTATTGAATAATAAGTTATTTCGATTTTTTAGAACTGCAATGCCGATTATCTTTTTGGGTTTGATTATAGCGATTTTCTTTGGTTTCCCTTACCAATTTGCAGTTGTTGTTTTCTTTTTTAATCTGTTCCTACTATCTCGAAAGATTAAGGAAGTCAATGATACACATGAAAAAACCAGTAGAGCTGGTGATATTCTAAAGAATTATGCTCGACTTATCGAACATATTGAAGGGGAGGAATTTGAGTCCGAAAAGTTAAAAGATTTGAAACAAAGGTTATTCATTTCTGACCAATCTGCTTCCAAATCTATGAATAGATTGGCATTTATAATTCATCAATTGAATGCTCGATTTAACATTTTTGCAATCGTTTTAAACGGTGCTGCATTATGGGATTGGCAATGGATTTTAAAGTTGGAAAAATGGAAGGCAGAAATGCAAACAAAACTTCCAGAATGGTTTGAAATTCTACAAGAGTTCGATGCGATGGTAACACTCGGAACGCTGCATTATAACCATGAAGATTGGACGATTCCAAATATAGATTTAGAATTTACAGGGTTAGAAGGCATCGAGTTAGGGCATCCATTGATTGCAAAAGAGAAACGAATTGCAAATGATTTAATCGTTCCAAATAGCGGACATATCAAGTTAATCACTGGGTCGAACATGGCAGGAAAATCAACCTACTTAAGAACCGTTGGTTTAAATATCGTATTAGCGATGACAGGTTCACCCGTTTGTGCAAAGTCATTG
>CAWVWD010000662.1:0-2628 GCA_963933585.1 uncultured Saprospiraceae bacterium | reverse complement strand
GCAATAAAATTTTATTATTCATATAAATAGTTAATAGTATTTAAAATCGTGTCGCAATATATTTATTGGTAATATTTTATATAAATACGACAGCACAATCTTATAAAAATTATTCTATTAATTCGTCAATAAACATATTTAGATATTCAGTTGATTATACTAACAAAAAAGGCTTCAACTTTCCATAAAACAGAAAAACTGAAGCCTCTTAATAATGTAAATTATAATTAAACTTATTTCCGTCTTTTCACAACATAAGCGTCAACCTTACTCACTTGTAATGATTTTGCTAAAATATTTGCCTCATTACGATTTTCTAACTCCGCTATACAAATCGTTTTGAATTCCTTATCAAAAGAAATTAATTCTACTTTATAACCTAACGCTTCAATTTCTTTTAATTTCTCATTTGCAGTATTTTCATCCTTATAAGCTCCCGCTACTACAAAAAATAAGGCTTCGTATTCTTGTTTTATAACAAGTTTTTTCTCCTCGTCGATGCCTTTTATAGTATATTCATAATCGCTCAAAAGGGCTTCTTTATTCACATTGTAATCATAAGCTGTAAACGAATCTCTGCTGACTTCCGAAGGCAAATCATCCTTATCCTCTTCCAAATCATCATCATCTGAAGTCAAAATAATCGGAGAAGTTTCCTCTGTTTTAGCTTTCTTATTTAATGCTGCTTTCTTAGCCAATACAGGATCATAATCTGCTTCAATCACAAATTCTGGTTCTTCTGAAACCTGAATATTTTCTACGGTAAATTCTTGTTGCGTCTGTTCTTGTTGTAGTAGAGTCTCCGTCATATCTGAGGATTCTTCATTAAAAGAACAAGATGCCAATATTATCGAGAAAGCCATAATGAATAAACGGGAACTTTTTTTCATCGTTTTAATGAATCTATCCTGATAATAATCGTGATTTATATTTACCATTTTGCCTTGTTAGGAGTAATAAGTTTATTGTCTAATTATTACTATGTTAGGATTATGTCAATAACAACTGAAAGTAAATTATTACTGATTTTTATTCAATCGTTCCGAAATAAGTCCAAAATATATTTTTGAATCATTATCCTAATTCAAATCTACTTTTAGTACCATACAGCATTTTGATTTTAGAACCTTAAGGAATATGACTACAAACGTCAAATTCTTGCTATAAAGCACGATTTCGACAAAGTCTTAAAGACTTTTATACAAATGATTTCAATACGACAAACATTTTTTAGAACTTCGTATTTTGAATCTAGAAACAGATTCTAAACTCGACTTTAAATAGATTATCAAAAACTGTACTATAAGAAGATAATTTATCACATTTACAGGAAAAAATGTAAAAAAATGATTGATATAATGCGAATCAACTAATTTTTTTCTACGACTGCCGCATTAACTATTAAAAATCCGACATTAATATATTAAATTAAAATGCTATGCAAAAAAAGATGGTTTCTTCTAAGGACTTTATTGCACAAGAAGATAAATTCGGTGCACACAATTATCATCCGCTACCAGTTGTACTATCAAAGGGTGAAGGCGTATTTGTTTGGGATGTGGAAGGAAAACGCTACTACGATTTCTTATCTGCCTATTCTGCGGTAAATCAAGGACATTGTCATCCAAGAATTTTGGACGCATTATACACACAGGCGAAAAAATTGACCTTAACTTCTCGTGCGTTTCACAATGACATTTTAGGTCCTTATGAAAAATACATTGCAAACTATTTTGGCTACGACAAAGTATTGCCAATGAATACAGGTGTTGAGGGTGGTGAAACTGCAATCAAACTATGTAGAAAGTGGGCTTATGAAGTAAAAGGTGTTCCTTCAAATCAAGCAAAGATTGTATTCGTAGAAGGAAACTTTTGGGGAAGAACTTTAGCTGCGATTTCATCTTCAAGCGATCCGAGTTGTCGTAATAACTTTGGACCATTTATGAGTGGCTACGAAATGATTCCCTATAATGATTTGGACGCTTTAGC
Organism: uncultured Saprospiraceae bacterium; assembly: GCA_963933585.1. Lineage (GTDB taxonomy): Bacteria > Bacteroidota > Bacteroidia > Chitinophagales > Saprospiraceae > CAWVWD01. The sequence goes on along the minus strand of CAWVWD010000662.1, from coordinate 639 downwards.
GAAAATCTTGGAAGATCCAACGGTTGCTGGTTTCATGGTTGAGCCGATTCAAGGTGAAGCAGGAGTTGTCGTTCCAGATGACCATTATTTGAAAACGGCTTTCGAAATGTGTCAGGAGAAAAATGTGTTGTTTATTGCTGATGAAGTTCAGACAGGAATCGCACGTACAGGAAAACGTATTTGCTGTGATCACCACGGTTTTCAGCCAGATATTTTGATTCTTGGAAAAGCACTTTCGGGTGGCGTTTTACCAGTTTCTGCTGTTTTAGCTCGTGACGAAATTATGTTGACAATCAAGCCAGGAGAACACGGTTCTACTTATGGTGGAAACCCGTTAGCTTGTGCCGTTGCAATGGAAGCATTGAAAGTCGTCGTAGATGAAGACCTTTCTAATAATGCAGCTTATTTAGGAGAAATTTTCCGTGCGAAAATGCGTCAATTGATTGAAAAATCAGATTTGGTTCTTTTGACTCGTGGAAAAGGTTTGCTAAATGCAATCATAATTAATGATACAGAAGAAAGTGAAACAGCTTGGAATATTTGTTTGAAATTGGCAGAAAATGGTTTGTTAGCAAAACCAACACATGGCAATATTATCCGTTTTGCACCGCCTTTAACAATGACAGAAGCACAACTTTT
>CAWVWD010000661.1:0-2642 GCA_963933585.1 uncultured Saprospiraceae bacterium | reverse complement strand
AAAACATAAATAATTTTTTCCTATTCATTTTTTTTTAAATAAGTGCCAACGGTTAGTATATGAAAAGTAGGCGGTTGCGAAGCACAGAATTTCCGGTTAAGCACTTAGTTTACAACGAGCTAAAAGTTTTGCTTTTACTACTATTTCGCTTATTTTTCATATACATTGTTGTACGCTGGCTTTTCACAATTCTAATTTTTCAAAACTTGAATCAATACGGTTGTAAATTAATCCACTTACTTTTATTATTTCGTCATTAATTTTATTTCCAATGAAAGCAACATCAAGAAGTTCATAATACTGGCGATAGATATTCAGTTTAGCGAGAAGTTTATTTTGTTCAACTTTTCCGATTGAATCAAATTTTGAATTATTATTTGTCATTAATTTTTCTAATTCCCTTTCAGCTATTGTGTCGTGATTTTTGTCTTTATTTATTGTATTACAAATGAAAGTGCATTGAATGTCGTTCACGATAATTATTTCTGATATAGTTTCATTGTTGATAAATTGGTTCACTTCTTCTGCATATTCAAATTCGGACATATTGAATACGGTTCCTAAAGCTGTTAGAAAATAGGAGTCATTTCCGAACTGTTGTCTTATAGACTGTTCGATATGGCAGTCGGGGCAAATGAGATATAGCTTTTCTTTCTTCATTATTCAAGACGATAAATTTCCATTACGTTTTCCAATATCTTGTTAAAGTCGATTTTCAAATCAATTAGTTTTCCTGAATGTATATCAAATACCCATCCGTGAACAGTAATACCTCTATCTCGATAAGCTCTTTGTACTTCTGAAGTTTTTATGACGTTTATGCATTGCTCTTGCACATTTAATTCTACAAGTCGTTTATACTTTTTTTCTTCGTCTTGAATTCCGTTAAGTTCAATTCTGTGGGTTCTGTATACGTCTCGAATATTTCTTAACCAAGGATTAAGGATTCCTAAATCTTGTGATTGCATTGCAGCCTTAACTCCTCCACAATAATAATGTCCGCAAACGACAACGTGATTAACCTTTAAATGAAGAACAGCATAGTCAATCACTGACATTACACTCAAATCAGTATTGGGTACCATATTTGCAATATTTCTATGAACAAATGCTTCGCCAGGTGAGACGCCCATCAGTTCTTCGGCTGTTACCCGGCTGTCAGAACATCCAATATACAGGATATCTGGATTTTGCCCTTCTGATAGGTTTTTGAAATAATTTGAATTAATGTCTAATTTATCTTGAACCCAATTTTGATTGTTTTTAAAAATTTGTTTTATATCCATTTTTTATTTTTTATTCGTGTTTCTAATTATTTTTATTATGCTTGCGTACAACGTTTGGGGCTAAACACAGTGCGGCTCGCTACCAAGGTCGTTCTTTCGAAGTTAAGAATAGATTTGTTAACCAAAATTGATTTTTCGAAGAAAAGTTACCGCATTGTGCTTAGGACGTGTTATGCGCATCAATTAACAGAACCTGATAAGATATCGCTTATTTTAAATGGTACAATCCTTTGGGTGGTTCAATTAGGTGAATACTATTTAGGAAACTCAGTTCGGGAAGACTAAAAGAGAGCACGCTAATTGTTGGCCATATCCCAACAGAATTAACTAGAATCTAATATGAGTAACGTTATAATTTTATAAAGGGATTAAAGTATATTCTAAACAATCCAGTCAAGAACCTTCATTTTCATCATATATATCGAGAAATTAGGGAGTAAATGAAGTAAAGAAGAAGGGCAAGACCTGCAAGGCCCAAAGACAAGAAGGTTAAATACACCCATATTTCACTAAGTCCTGCAAAAGTGAGTATATAGCAACAACCAGCGACTAAAAGAAGAATAAGAAAAGCTAAGAATATGCCGTTGACATTATCATTCCCTCGATGCATTAAATAGCCTAATCCATATAAAATGAATAATCCTAAAAGTGCGCCTAAAGTTATAACAATTGGTATCCACGATTGAATTATTACTATTATTAATAGGACAAAAGCGTATATAAAGCCACCGGCAATAGTAATTATTATAGAACCTACTATAATACGCATTGTCCACTTAGTAAACTCATGTATTATTCTATAGAACAAACGTAGGTCAGGTTTATTTATCTCTTGCTCGGATGATACGGAAGCATAAAGCAGGAAAGCTAAGCCTATAACGATAAATATGGCTCTTGCAGTCTTCGCAATAAACCATGGACCAAAAAAGTGAAGAAGAATAGCTGCTGTTAATGCAAGACCTAACAAAAGAGTAATCAGTGCAACGATTGATATTTTTTCACTTTGTGTAAGCCGAGAAAAAGAAGAACTCCTTTTTCTAATGGTGTTCTTTGAAAGAGTAAACTTTGGTGTCTTACGATTTTTTTCTAAAACATCTTCTGTTGGGCTCTTTGTGGTTTTAGTCAAAGTGGTTTTAATTTCGTTGTCCGATACACCGATTAATTCTACTTCATCGATGGGCGGATTATTTGACTCTGTTTTATCGGGATCAGCGTATTGAGCCATGGTTTGGTCTGTAACCTCCGTTATATTTTCAATATTTGGCTGCAGGGTTTCGTCTGCACTTTTTGACCCAGATTCTTTATAATTTTTATGCCATTCTACATGAAAACCAGGTCTATGTACACGTTTTGTAA
>CAWVWD010000660.1:0-2645 GCA_963933585.1 uncultured Saprospiraceae bacterium | reverse complement strand
TGTTACAATATGATGTAGCTGCTTCTTTTCAATTGGACAAATTCTTACCAAAAAAATACGGAATTCGTTTACCAATTTATGCTCAGTATTCGCAAACCTTACGAACGCCAGAATATGATCCGTACAAATTTGATATTCCATTAAAGGAATTAGTGGAAGCTCAAAATGATCCAATTATTCGAGATAGTTTAAGAGCTCAGGCTCAAACTATTACCACAATCAAATCGGTGAATATGACAAATATTCGTAAAGAACGAACGAATACCGATAAGAAACCTCGACCTTGGAATATAGAGAATATAAGCCTTACCGCAGCTTTCTCTGAAACTGAAAATAGTGATCCGACGATTCAGTCAGATGCTGTTCGTCAGTATCGAGGTGGTTTAGATTATGGTTATTCTACACAGGCGAAATATATTACACCTTTCCGAAAGGTGATTAAAAGTCAAAGCAAATACCTGAAAATCGTGAAGGATTTTAATTTCAATCCCTTCCCGAATTCAATTAATTTTAATACTGGTATCAATAGACGTTTTTCAGAAACGACTTATCGTTTTGCAGGTGATGATGAGAATTCGACTTGGTTCGATAAGCGATTTATGTGGGATAGAATTTATGGGGTGAATTGGAACATAGCGAGATCCTTAAACATGAATTTCAATGCCACAAATAATGCTGTAATTGATGAACCTGTTGGACGGTTAGATACACCAGAAAAGCAAGATTCTATCTTGACAAATATCCGAAATTTCGGACGTAATAAAAATTATACACATACTTTCACAGCGAGTTATACCTTGCCTTTGAAGAAAATTCCTGCATTAGATTGGATGAATGTGAAAGCAACCTATAATGCGAATTATGGTTGGAGTGCCGCCGCACTAAATGTGGATTCTTTAGGAAATACGATTTTGAATGGAAATGCTCGACAATTGAATGCAGATTTGAATTTTGAGCAATTATACAACAAATCGAAATATCTGAAAAAAATAAATAGTGGCAGTAAAAAACGTCCAACAAATAGACGGAGACCTTCTCTCACTGATGATTCTGAAGAAGGGAATGCTGGTGGAAAGGCTAAGAAAAAGGACAGAAAGAAGAAAGAAAAAGAACCTTCAAAAGCAGCACGAGCAATTCTTCGTCCGCTGATGTTAGTCCGAAAAGGTAGATTCTCATATTCTCAAAATTATTCTTCGGTTGTGCCAGGCTTTACGCCAAGTAGCCGAGTATTGGGAATGAGTTCTGATTTTGGAGCACCCGGTTTGGAATATATTGCAGGAATGCGGCCATCGGATAGTTGGTTGGATAATGCCGCTACTAATAATTGGATCACCGATAATATTTATTTGAATCAGCAAGTTTTGGGTTCTTATTCTGAAAATATCGATGCTCGATTAACGGTTGAACCATTCAAGGATTTTAGAATTGAAATAGAAGCCAATCGTAATTATTCAGAAAATCATTCAGAGTTTTTCAAAGTTCGAGCTGTAGGCGAGACACACCAACATTTGACGCCTCGTGATGTAGGAACATTCTCAGTTTCGTTCTTTGCTATAAATACTTTATTTGTAGGATTAGACGAGAACTTCATTTCTACGACTTTCCAACAGTTTGAAACCAACAGAGAGGTAATTTCTCAACGCTTAGGTGTTGTTGGTACCGAGCATCCATCAGATGGAAGCGATTACACAAGAGGTTTTGGTCGTTACCATCAAGAGGTTTTAATACCAGCATTTATAGCCGCCTACACTGGTCAAGATGCGAGTACTATTGATGTAAATATGTTCAATACGTTACCAAAACCAAATTGGAGATTGACGTATAATGGATTGAGTAAAATTGATGCATTTAAGAAAGTATTTAAATCGTTCAATTTGACACATTCTTATAAATCAACTTTAACGGTGAATCAGTTTGTAACGGATTTAGATTATGATGTCAATGATCCTTTTTCTGTCAATCCAACTTCACAGAATTATTTTGCTGAATTTGAGATTCCTGATATTGTGATTTCTGAGCGTTTCGCACCTTTAATCGGTATCGATTTCAAAGCAGTCAATGATATGACGGGTCGTTTTGAATATAAGAAAAGTAGAAACTTAGCAATGAATTTTACGGATTTCCAAATGAATGAAACGAACACCACCGAGTTCACTTTTTCATTCGGTTATCGTATTAAGGATTTTGTATTGCCAATCAAAATAGGTGCAGCCGGAGTGAAACCGAAAAACGATTTGAATTTCAAATTTGATTTCTCTTTCCGTGACGATATTACGGTGAATCACTTATTAGACCAAGGTAATTCAGTCGTGACAAGAGGTTTGAAAACAATTCGTATCTCCCCTTCGATTGATTATGCAATTAATAAACAGCTAAATATTCGTTTGTTTTACGATAGAAGTGAAACGATTCCAGCAACCTCTGCGTCATTCCCAATTACGAATACGCAAGCAGGTTTGACGGTTCGATTTGCTTTGAAGTAACGGACGCCTATTCATTATATTTAATAAAAATCCCACTCAGAAATTATTCTGAGTGGGATTTTTTTTCGTGATTTCGGAATTTATAAAAGATCCTCTTAATTAATATACACCTCTGTATATACCAAGAGCAAACGCACCAAATTATTTCGTTTTACGAATTAA
>CAWVWD010000659.1:0-2648 GCA_963933585.1 uncultured Saprospiraceae bacterium | reverse complement strand
CATATAATTATTTTAACATGAGTACAAAAATCCAAAATCGTGTGTTTACACACACCGCTACACGGTTTCAGCGGATTGCGTATTAGTTTATTTGCTTTTTTAATGTTGTTTTCGGTGACGATGTTTGGGCAGTTTAACGTGCAATCTTCTTACGAAGTTGGCAAAGATGATAGTCTTACCTACAAAGCTCCCAATAATATAGGTTCTATTAAAGAGGTTGTTTGGTGGGTATCTGGAACATTAGGAACTTCTGTTGTTGGTCATATTGAACAACAACCTGCTGCCTTTAACCGTACCTTTGATTTTTCTAATAATCCAATTTCTGTTGCTACTTTTAATAGTAGTCATAATGAACTGAATTTTAGATTTGGGGACGCAGCATCAAATCTTGAACTTGTTCAAATTGATATTCATTATATTGATGCGGCTGGTGATAATAGACAATTTCATAAGGAAGAGTGGGTTACCGTAAATACAATAACACCTCCAACCATTTCAGGACCTTCAGACATAAAAAAATGCTGCACAGACCCTGTGATTTACACAGCATCAGGGTATCAAACTGCCAATGTATTTGCTTGGACGGTTACAGGCGGTACCGTTTTATCAGGAAATGGAACAAATACTGTTACTGTACAACCATCTATTGATGACCCGATAAGTGTTTCCTGCAATGTTTCTCGAACACAATCTATTCCTGCGTATAATTATTCAAATTCAAAAAGTACCACACGGTCACAAGTCGTCACTCCTCCTATCGAAGGACCCAAATACCCTTGCTTGGGTGATGTTAATGAATTTATTATTAATTTAGATGATTTTTGTGGAGCAATAGACCACATTGTTTGGGATATTCCCAATGGTTTTGAAGATGTGACAAATGGCAGCCTTACAAATGGGGTTATATTACAACCTATTCCTGCTGCTCTATATCAAACCTTACGCATAACGGCACAGTTAGTTATGGCAAATGGCTGTGTAGCAACGGTTTCAAGTCATTATGTCACGATTTTTGATTATGGAAACCCTCCTACACCACAGGGGTATATTGCAGTTACAACCGACCCCGACCCGATTACAGACCCTTGTGATGATTACGCTTTATTTTTTAATTTTGTAAGAACCGATGGTTTTCAGAATGGATTAACAACAGTAACACCAAACCATTTTATTGGTGTACCACATCATATTAAAGGAAATACAACGGTTGATGTACGGGTTTGTTATTACAATCCTTGTTCTCAGGTACAAGTGTGTACGACTTTCGTTGTAGATTTACCAGCTCCTTGTCCAGAGCCTCGAATAGGAAATAATCCTACAACACTTGAAAGCCTTACTTTTGAAGAAGTCGTTAATTTAGCAGATGTAAAACAAGAAGAAAGTACTTCTGAAACCTTAAAAATTTATCCAAATCCGACAAGTGGACGCTTACAAATTGAGTATTTGCAAGAGTTGCCTTCAATCATCAGAATTTTGGATATGAGTGGAAAAGTTGCTTTTGAAACCATTGCTCAACAGCGAAACCAAACCATTGATTTAACCGCATTGCCATCAGGTGTTTACGTAGTGGAAATAATCGGTAAGGAGCGGACAGAAAAACAATTAATTGTCATTCAATAAAAAATATATTGTAAAACAAATGAGCCTATTTAATTTGTTTCTTAAATAGGCTCATTTAAAAAACAAAAAATTATGAAAACAAGAAAATTATTGTTGTTCTTTATTTTTGCATTAATCCTTCAAACGGTACACGCTCAAACGGATTACGAATGGTCGGTAGGCGTGACTTACAAGCCTTTTTTATTTACCTTACAAAATAAAGGGGACAATGCTGATGAAAAATTTAAGAAAGTTGATGAATTTGAAAAAGCAGGAGATTATTTTGGTTTAACAGGGAGTTATCATTTTTACAATAGGTCATATTTGAGTGGTGGCTTGGGTTATTCAAACCAAACTTTTAATTATAAATATGCTAATGTATTCCGTGATGACGAAATTTTAGATTACGGAAATTGGATTAATCTTAATTTAAAATATCTTCACCTACCGCTTCAAGTCGGTTATCAATTACCGGCTAATTATCTTGAAAATATGGGCATACGATTATATGGAGGTACTACCATATCGTATAATCTTAGTTATTCTTGGGAAAGTATTTTCTACTATGTAGAACCTTTTACTACTAATATTGATTTCGATAAAATTATTATACGAAATACGAAAGCATCAACAGAACAAAAAAGTATAGTTTATGATGACGAAGGAGTAGAAAAATCAAGATTTGAAAGAGAAATAGATTATCCTATGAATCGGCTAAATATAGGTTTACAAGGGGGACTTGATTTTTATTTTGTTATATCTGAGATGGTTAATTTAAATTTTGGAATGTGGTATAATTATGATTTGTTAAGAACGGAAGCCAAAAATCAAACGATTATGATTAATAGTAGCAGACCAGCAGATGCTTATTCTCATAATCAACGTGTGGGATTGTCGGTAGGTTTGGAGTGGTTGATATTTTGATATTTTGTAAGTAGTAAAACCTAAAAAGGCGATAAGCAAAAACTTATCGCCTTAAAAAAACATAATCCTTATTTTTTATTTTAATCCTCCTCCCCAAAATCCTTCACCTCATCATATTTAATCAA
>CAWVWD010000658.1:0-2652 GCA_963933585.1 uncultured Saprospiraceae bacterium | reverse complement strand
GAATGGTAACCTTTTACTTATATCCTTAGAACTAGTTTTCCTTTTACTCTTCCTGTTTCACTGTAATCGTGTGCTGCGGCTGTATTTTTTAATGGAAATTCTGCATCAATTGGAACCTGAATTTGGTGTTTATCCACCAAAGCAACTAATTCTGCCAAATCTTCGCCTGACGATTTTGTAAGAATCGGAATTACTCGGTGAGTGGAAAAATAAGGTAATAATTTCGATTGTATCAATGAAGTTAATCCTGGAATCGTCGTGATATAAATACCGGATTTTGAAAGAATTGGCTTACAATTTTTCAAGCTGCTATTACCAATGGCATCATAAATAATATCAAACGATTTAGTCACTTTCGTAAAATCCTCCCGCTCGTAATCAATCACACTATTCGCTCCTAAATCAAGTACGAATTGAGCATTTCGCTGACTACAAACGGCCGTTACTTTTGCTCCGAATGCTTTCGCAATTTGTAACGCAAAAATACCAACGCCACCAGAAGCGCCGTTTACTAAAACATTTTGATTCGCTTGAATATTCGCTCTCTTAAAACCTTGGTAAGCCGTCAAGCCCGCTAAAGGTAAAGCTGCAGCCGCTCTAAAATCTAAACTTTTCGGCATCAAAGCAATTTTTGAAATATCAATGGCTACTTTTTCCGAATATCCTCCACCAGAAATTCCACCTAAAATTGCACAAACTTTATCACCTTTCTGGAAGTTTGTCACTTCTGAACCAACCGCTTCAATTTCTCCGGCAATATCGCCTCCCAAAACCTGAAAAGCAGGTTTTGGTTTCCAAAAACCAGTCAAAAACCTTGCTGTTCCATTCCGAACTTTCCAGTCCACAGGATTCACCGAAGCGTAATAAATCCGAATCAAAACTTGATTTCCTAACAAAAAAGGCTCGTCAATCGTTTCATATTTTAATACATCAATATTGCCGTATTTTTTGAAAATTATCGCTTTCATATTTATGGAGTTGGTACTTTTTGAATTGTAAAGATTATTAATAACAAGTGATAATCCAATTATTTGTATTAAAAATATGACTTGCGTCAATTAATAAGAATCACTTATCTTAAGGCTCAAAAAACGAAAGGAATCAATTTTTTAAGTTTTTTATGGTTTTATGTATTTTAGATAGCGGTTGTCTTTAGCTGCCGCAATTTGGTGGTTTTGGGGGACATAAAGTAGCCATTCCTGAATATATAAAATGAGAAAATCATAAAACATAATGAATTATTTTTCATCAATTAAATTCCAAAATTATGAAACAAAAAAAATACTTTTTAATGACGTTATTATTGGCATTTTCTATCCATTGTCAAGCACAGCTAATCGTACAAGGATATACGAATTATAACATGCACGGATTTAATGTATTGGTACAAGATAATGCTTTTGTGATTGATTCTACGATGACAAATACGGCAATTAACTTGGTAGATACCAAGTTATCAGAAGTCCTACAATTGAATATTAGTCAAGACAAAAAGGACTCGCTGAAAGCTGTTCCAATTTTCATGGATTGGAATAAAACAACGGGAGCCGCTCAATATCATCCGAGTCAATCATGGCTGACTTCTAACGGTTATATCGCACAAAAAGCTAAATGTGTAGAAATATCAAATATTACTAATTTTGTGAATTGGACGAATCAAAACCAGCCTTATATGGTTTTGCATGAACTGGCACACGCTTATCATCACCGCGTTTTAAACTTTAATAGTGCGGTTATTAATAATGCGTTTTCGAATGCTGTAAACCAAAATCTTTATAAAAATATTTCTTATCACAACGGCGGTGGAAATTATAATAATGCTGCGGTCGCTTATGGTTTGAATAATGAAAAGGAGTTTTTTGCAGAATTGACGGAAGCGTATTTTGGATTGAATGATTATTTTCCGTTTGATTACGCTGATTTACAAGGTTATGATATCGTTGGTTTTGATATGATGATAGCAGTTTGGGGCGATATTACGGTTTCTACGGAAGCTCCAAGCTTAGGAATGAATACAATTGCGCTTTATCCAAACCCGTCAGCAGGAATGACGACGATTGATTTGGGAAACCGCTATGAAGAAACTATTTCTATTCAAATATTTAATTCAAAAGGTCAGCTGATTACAAAACCAATTACGACTTTTGAGGCACAATTAATGCCGATTTATATTGATGGTGGAAGTGGTATTTATTTTGTCAAAATCATTCAAAATGAAGGACAAAAAGTAATTCGTTTTCTAAAACAATAATGATGGAATTGTAATTAAAAAAAGCGACTTCGAGAATGTCGAAGTCGCTTTTTAATCTTAAATATTCAGATTTTTATTATAATACGTACTGTTTTTTCATTATTCCCTGAGCCCTGTATAATTCATCTTTTATGATTATCAAAAAAAAATCAGCGTCTTGATTTGATTCGCTTCAATACCCGATTATTTTTGGTAAGCACCAGACGAATAGGTGAGTTCGTAACTGTGCGTGTAAATTTCAAATACGATTCCGAAGGGATCCTGAACATAAACCATTTTATAAGGCTTTTCATTAGGATAATATTCTCTAATAGGCATTCTTTGTTTTCCGCCGTATTCTACTATCTTTTTAGTTAAATTTTCAATATCTGGGTCTTGAACACAAAAGTGAAAAAGTCCGG
>CAWVWD010000657.1:0-2666 GCA_963933585.1 uncultured Saprospiraceae bacterium | reverse complement strand
TGAATAACAGGCTCACGTATTATTCAATGTAGCTTTATGCTATTATTACACGGAGCGATTTTAGAATCAAAATCTATTGTCACGAAATTAATAGCGGAAAATCCTGAAAATGAAGTATATAATGAATTATGGATAATTTTATCGAAACGTAGAAATGAGTAGTTAAAGATGGACAAAGATATAATTATGTTCATGTATTTGATAGAAATTAGTAATTCACTTAAAACTTCATTAATAACTTATAGCTCAAGCCTAATCATACAATTTCTTGATTTTTAACGAGTTAAATGATAACATCAACCCTTAATTTTGGATTAAAGTATAGTGGATGAAAGCATCTTTCATTTAAAAACAAAAACTCAATTTTGTTTATCATCAAAATATAGAACTCAATTCATAGACTATTTTTACTTGTAAATTTTGCAGTGACCACATTAAACTAGATTAATTACAGTTTAAAAAAGTAAGCTATGAAAATGCAGCAAGAACAAGATAAGGCCCCAAAAGTCATCCGACAAAAAGGCAACAAACAAGAATCTGCCTTCAAAGACGGACGCTCTGAAACGGTCATGCAAGGTAAGCTATATGACATGGTGAATAATAGCGAACAAGTCACGCAAATGCAGTCCTTGCAAAGCATGGTAGATAACCGAGTTCAAAATTCTCCTTTTGACCCGATTCAACGAAAAGAAAATAATACAGGTTTACCTGACAATCTAAAAAGTGGTGTAGAAAACCTTTCGGGTCATTCTATGGACGATGTGAAAGTTCATTATAATTCTCCAAAACCTGCACAATTACAAGCACACGCTTACGCACAAGGAACAGATATTCACGTTGCTTCGGGACAAGAAAAACACCTGCCGCATGAGGCTTGGCACGTGGTCCAACAAAAGCAAGGTCGGGTGAAACCGACGATGCAGATGAAGGGAAAAGTGAATGTGAATGATGATTCAGGGCTGGAGCGGGAAGCTGATGTAATGGGAGCGAAAGCGTTGCAGCTTAAGACAAATAATGAATCGAATAAGTCAACTTCAATAGTTAGGAGTGAAAGCAATATTGCTCAATTAAGATATAATCCTTTTAAGAGGAAAAAGAAGGAGGGGGAATCACCTAAAGGGAAAAGTAAAAATAAGGAAAAGTCGAAATGGTCACTTTTTGGGAAAAAAGAAAAGGAAAAGGAGGAGGAGAGAGAATGGGTGATGAATCCTGCGATTGAAGCAGCAGCAGTAGCATCTAATAAAGAAGCTGTCAGAAATGATATTGAAAGTGGTACACAAAAAGGGAAACTAAAAGAAACGGTAGTTCCTGCGGATCAATCACTATTGTGGGCTCAAGGGGAATATAACAGAGAAGCTGTCAGAAATGGTATTGAAAGTGGTACACAAAAAGGGAAACTAAAAGAAACGGTAGTTCCTGCGGATCAATCACTATTGTGGGCTCAAAAGGAATATATTGAACAAGCGAAAAAAAATGGACCAAAAAGACGAGATGCGAGACTTATATTTGGTAATGAAGATGGGGATGCGGATGCCATAAAATCTACTCTGGCAGGAATGGAAACAAAAGAAGGTTTAGAATCCTCTACAAATTATGATGATGCTTCTGCATTCGATACTTTTCAAGAAGGTTGGGGTGGAGGAGAATTGGTGCTGGGTAACCATACCGATGATTTTAGTAATAAAGTCATCAAGAAAGGAGAGGAGGATTTTATGAAGGATAAGATGCTCGGTGATGGAACAAGCTTTGCACATTTGAGTGCAGGAGTGGGAGGAGTATTGGGCGGTATTAGTAATTTCAAAAAATTTAGAGATAAAGATTCAACTATAGGAGATAAAGCAGAGGCTGGTTTTGGTATGGCAGCAGGTGGTGCAACGGCTTTTAACAAATTTGGATTGGCGAGTGACTCAATGGGTCGTACTAATTATGGTAAAGGACCTACGGAAAATACAACTTCTGCCTTAGCAACATCTACACAAATGGGAGGTGCAATAGCAGCAGGTGCGGCAGGTCTTTTGAATGTTGGTAATTCGGGTCATAAGACATATAAAAACTTTAGAGACGGTAACAAAATTGATGCTGGAATCGGTACTTTAGAAACTTTACAAAGTGGAGTTTCGGCTGCAAACGAGGGTATAAAAGTCGGACATGGCGCAACTCAAGTTATAAAAAATGGAGTTGATATTAGTAAAGCAGGAGTTGCAGGAAGTGCATTGGCTGGAACTACTCAAGTACTTGGAATTGCTTCATCTGGCTTAGGAGTTGCTGTAGGAGCCGCTCAAGTCGGAAAAGGAATTTATGATTACAAAGAGGCAGGGAAATTGAAAACGAACCTGAACGAAATGAAAGGGGAGGACGGAATAGATACGGAGGTTATGGATACCTTAGTTAAAGGTCAAAACGATAAACAAGCACGAGCAGGAATGACAATGGCGGAAGGAGGTATTGGCATTCTTGGAGGCGTTTTAGCTATTTTGGCTGCAACTGGAGTACTTGCAGCACCTGCTGCACTTATTGGTACCATAGCAGCTATTGGTTTTGGGCTTTACAAGTTAGGAAAGTATATCCAAAAAACGCGCAAACAGAAGAAAATAGATGTGCCGATTAACACATTTTTAGAAACAAATACAGGGACAGATTACTCTGCTTTCTTGAAAGGTGATGGC
>CAWVWD010000656.1:0-2666 GCA_963933585.1 uncultured Saprospiraceae bacterium | reverse complement strand
TAAGGACTTGTCACTTAATATGCAGCTTCGCTATCGACATATCTCAAATGCTGGTTTGAAACGACCTAACGGCGGGATTGATAATTTTTTTGGTGTAGTGGGCATTTATAAAGAAATGTAGCAAATAGAATAGGTTGATAAGTGTTTTTCCTTCCCTAAAGTTACCTATATGTTTGCCCTTGTTATTTAAAGGACCCATAAAGTGACACGCGTCGCTACTTTTTTTCCTTATTTTCCACTTCAAATTAGTTGTTTATACCCTATAAATGGGCATCCTTGAAGTGGAAGTTAAGGAGAAAACGCTTATCCGGAAAATCCCCACTTACGAGGTTTCGGGGGTAGGCTCAGACAAGTCTGATTATCGGATTATTATCAAATATTCAACACTAAATGAAAACCATTTCCTGTAAAGGTCAATCCACCCAAAAATGGTTCTAACTTTGGATTATTCAAATTATGTGCAATATAAAATCCAATATCAAACACAAATAAAAACGCACCTTGCATAATAATTGATTTCCCGAAACCACGGAATCGTTCCAAATTCGCCGCATCGCTTTTTGCACGTTCCAATAGATACGCACCGCCAATCATATAAGCCGCATCTAAACCAATATTAAGCATCAATACTTTTTGAATTTGATGTTGCTCCTGAAAGGTTTCAAATAAGGAAAAAGAGGAAGCATCGGCAGATAAAGCAGAATAATAACCAAATCCAGCAATCGCTAAATTTATCGCCCCCCAACCAGCATTCATTTGGTGGAAATATTTGGTTTCACCTTCCGTTCGGCTTGCCATTATTGAACCAACGGTTAAATTTCCTAAAGCCCACGTTCCTAAAATGGTCAAGCCTTTCGTATTCGTTTCTAATCGTAATTCATTGAATTGTGCTAGATCAGAAATCTGTCCGAAAGCAAATATTGCAAGACACAAAAAAGCAGTTGTTAATAGTATTTGTCTTTTCATATTGGTAAAATGTTTGTTTTGAAAAATAGTTTAGGGTATTTTTGATAAAATGGTTTAGTAATGGCTAAATAATAAGTTCCGCTTTTTAAACGAAGCTGTTTTTGTAATAGACGAAGCAAGAAACACAGGCATAGCCGTAGCTACGGCGAGTATTCTTAATGAAGTATATTGTAAAAAGAGCAAGTTTAAATGGGGAAGTTATTTTCTAAGCGTTACTTCATCATAAAATTCATTTATAACTATGCAAACAATTACAGAAAAATCTATACGTATGAAGAATACATAGTACGTTCTCAAGTTTCCGAGCAAAGAATGGAATACCATAAAGGGAAGGTTTATGTAATGGCTGTCGGAATTGTAAAATATACGATTTTGTGTGGCAATATCAATTGGCGTCTTGCGGAGCGTTTGGCTGACAGTGATTGTATGGTTTATACAAGTGATATGTAATTGTCAATTAAAAATATTAATCGGTATGTTTATCCCGATATAATGGCTGTTTGTGGCGAATAGAAATTCACAAATGAAAGGGAAACACGACTTGAAAATCCGACGTTGATTGACGAGGTACTTTCTCAAAGTATCAAAGATTATGATAGAATGAATAAGTTTGCTTATTACAGAATCTTACCGAGTTTGAAGGAGTATATATTGATTCATTCGGATCGTATTACGGTTGAAACACTCGATAGAAGGGGAAGCAAATTACTGGAAAATTACAACGTACTTCTCATTGAATGATATTGGAAAAGTTAATGCTTTTGATATTGAAATTCCAATGACGGAAATTTATCAAAAAGTCAAAGGATTGACGAATGTCAATCCCTGATTCAATTTCATGTTGTTTAGCAATTTAACAATATGAAATTGAGTTTTACTAGGACCATTTTTATTAAACTGAAAGTGTTGGTACCACTTATTTATGGTCAAATATACAAAATCATAGAATTAGATGAAAGGCATTTTTAAAGTGCCGCCCATCGTGTTCAATTTTAGACGGGTAGGAATGGAAACAGCAATACGTCAACCGCCGAGGTCTCGGATTGGCACATCAACACAACATTTAAAAAAACATATTCACCCATTCTGCCACACAAGCAGGTTTTTCGTTCCCTTTTAATTCAAAAATAATATTCATTGTCACTTTTACTCGGTCGCCTTCTCTGTCCACACTTTTAAGGCTTCCGCTCATTCGGACTTCGCTATTCACTGGAACAGGTGATATAAATCGTACTTTCTCAAATCCATAATTCAAACCCATTCGTAAACCTTGTAAATCAATTAATTGTGTCATCAATTTTGGAGCAAATGACAAAACCATAAAACCGTGAGCGACTGTTGTCCCGAAAGGCGAGTGTTTTGCTTTTTCAGTATCGACATGAATCCATTGATTATCGCCAGTTAAATCAGCAAATTGATTAATCATATCTTGTGTGATTGTCTGCCAATCAGATGTTCCGAAGCTTTCGCCAATATGATTTTCGATAGTTTCTAAATGTAGTATTTTCATAGTTTTTATTTTGATATTAGAACTTAAGGGAACGGGTAACAAATAATCTACCCGCTCTAACTCGTTGTTTTTAAAGTCGTGCTACAAATGTGCACTTTTTGTTCGGAATTGGCATTATTAATTTTAGGCTGGAAGTATTTAAAATGCGTTACGAATAGTTTTCTGTTCGAGTAAAGGTCAAACGCACCAA
>CAWVWD010000655.1:0-2679 GCA_963933585.1 uncultured Saprospiraceae bacterium | reverse complement strand
TCCATTTTATCACCGGCGTAATCATTGCAATATTTACCCTTCCTAAAGACAACTAATATTATTGATTACAAATCAAATTTTGGGCTGTTTGTATCTTGAAACTTAGAATAACATTGCTTATATAAAAAAGTATCCAAAACGATAAGAACAAAGAAGTAAATGACTCCTAATTCTTATTTTGAAGTGACACAGATGGCGAAAAAAACTTAAGTGCTAATCTTTTATAAGTGCTTATAAGGTATTTCAAGTCATATTGCATATTGAAAACATATTAAAGGTATATTGAGCGCGATGCACTGGCGACCAATTATTATATATAAAGAAAACCTTTTGTTGCATTATGGGTTATTTAATGATGCTATAATTCAGTTGATAAATATCATAGAAATTAAACCATAACGAAAAAGTATAGCATTTAATGATGAAGTAAGAATGTTATCCGTATTAGAAGAAATTGATAGTTATAATGTAGTTTTGCGGCTCAAAAATAAACACACAATGACTGGCTTGCATGGTTTTACAAAAACCTTTTAAACAATCGTTATTCATGTGGACGATAAGAAAGTATTTTTAGAAATTACAACAATAGAAAAACCTCATAGATTTTTAAGAATTATGAGATTTCAAAGTATAAAAAATGAACGAAATACAGTACATAGGTGAAAATCTAATTCCAGGACAACTGGGACATTTAGCAGTGATTTTAAGTTTTGTTGGAGCAATTATGGCCGCAATCGCTTACTTTTTTGCGACTAACAATCGCAATAATGAAGATTATGATTCTTGGCGAAACTTAGGACGAATAGGTTTTGGAGTTCATGGTATTAGTGTATTTGTCATTATCGGAACAATATTCTATTTGATGGTTAATCAACTATTCGAATATAGTTACGCTTACGAACATACTTCGCCAGAATTACCACTAAAATATATCGCTTCTGCATTTTGGGAAGGTCAAGAAGGTAGTTTTTTACTTTGGATGTTCTGGCATGTTGTCCTAGGTGGCGTTTTAATGTTTAGTGCAAAAAAATGGGAAAGTCCTGTTTTATCTGTAATTGCAGTTGTGGAGATATTTTTAATGACGATGATTTTGGGGTTATACTTCGGTGTAGAAGATGTGAAAATTGGCTCAAACCCTTTCGTTTTATTACGTGACGCTGTGGATGCTCCGATTTTTTCTGACCCAGAATACTTATCAAAAATTGCCGGGGATGGTTTAAATCCATTATTACAAAATTATTGGATGACAATTCATCCACCAACTTTATTCTTAGGATTTGCTTCTACCGTTGTTCCTTTTGCTTTCGCAATTGCAGGACTTTGGACAAGAGATTTCAAAGGTTGGTTGAAACCAGTTTTAAATTGGTCTTTGTTTTCTGCCTTTATATTAGGACTAGGAATTTTGATGGGTGGAGCTTGGGCTTACGAAGCATTGAGTTTTGGAGGTTATTGGGCTTGGGATCCAGTTGAAAATATGTCGCTTGTTCCTTGGATTGTTTTGATAGCTGGTATTCACGCTGTTATGATTGCAAGAAATACCGGTCATTCATTGAAAATTTCCTTTTTATTTATGCTCGCTTCTTTTGGAATGATTGTCTATTCTACCTTTTTAACACGAAGTGGAATTTTGGGTGATACTTCTGTTCATGCCTTCACAGATATGGGTCTGGAATGGCAATTAGTCATTTTCTTAGGTACTATTTTCTTGGGAAGTTTGACTTTACTACTCGCAAGATGGAAACAAATTCCAGAAAATAAGAAAGAAGAAACGGCTTATTCCCGTGAATTTTGGATGTTTATGGGTTCATTGATTTTGATATTTTCAGCTATCTTAATTTCTTTCACGACTTCTATTCCCGTTTATAATAAAATAGCATCTGTTATTGACGGTTGGTTTCCGAGTCGAGATTTGACGTTGAATTGGTCGACGCCAAATGAACCGATTAAACATTTTAATAAATATCAAATTTGGATTGCTGTTTTAATCAGTACAATTTCAGGAATCGCACAATTTATGCGATACAAGGCACCGAGTCCTGCATATTTGAAAAAAGTTGGAATGCATATCGGGATATCCGCAATTGCCGCTCTGATTATTACAATTGCGACTTATTTTGTAATTAATTTAAACACGATTCCGTATTTAGTATTAATGTTTGCTTCTGTTTTTGGTATCATTGCGAATGCCGATTATGTAATTGCAATCTTACGAGGCAACGTCAAAATTTCCGCTTCAGCAGTTTCACATATTGGTTTTGCAATAATGGTGATCGGTACGTTGAGTTCGGGGTTGAATAAAGAAGTTATCTCTCGGGATGCGTTCATGCGAACTAATATAATAGAAGGATTCAGTGAGGATAATGAGAATAACAATATTTTATTGTATCGTAATTTACCTACGCAAATGGGTGAATACTTGGTAACTTATAAAGATGATGAAATAGATGGTTTTAATCGTCAGTTTATTGTGAATTATAAGCGAATTGGGGAAAATGGTGCGGTTACAGAAGAATTCAACCTTACGCCAAATATCATTTACGACAAAAATGAACCAAAAATTGCCGCTTCAAATCCTTCTACAAAACGTTACCTTCACCGGGATATTTTTACACATGTTTCGGCTTTGCCTCGTGTGGAATTAGAACCAGAATATGCGAAGGAAGTGGAGGATAGATCGGA
>CAWVWD010000654.1:0-2679 GCA_963933585.1 uncultured Saprospiraceae bacterium | reverse complement strand
GGTACTTCTATTAAATCTATTTAATCCATTTTCTGTTCCAACCCATAAATCTCCGAGCTTATCTTGATAAACCGTTGTTATACTATTATTAGAAATAGTATTTTGATCTCGAATACTATACTTATAAGTATGAAACTCATACCCATCATATCGGTTTAATCCATCTCGAGTTCCTAACCATATAACATCATTTTTATCCTGTAAAATTGTATTTACAGTCGCCTGTGATAAACCATCAAATATAGAAAGATGATTAAACAATACGTTTGATTGTCCTGAAATAGAACTCGAACAACACCACACCAAAAAATACACTAAGTACCAAATCCGCTTCATATATTAAGATTGAACAAGAAGTAAGGCGTTTTGAGTAATCAATACTCAAAATTCCTTACTCTTTTCTCTTTGAGACCATTTTAATCGAAAATGCAAAAGCGTTCCAATATAAGTAGAGCCAAAACTTACCACTACATATTTTAAGAACATATATAATCGAACATCATATAGATTCACTGCTTTCGCAATCATATCAAAAATAAAAATTGTTGTTGTAAAAATAAAAATTGCTGTAATAACTTTATTGATACGTTGAAATAGTGTTCCTGTTTCAATCGGTAGACCTTTTTCGGCTATAGCCAAAAATCCTAATCCAAATCCCAAAGAAACTCCCGACGCAATCAAATATTTCGCATCTTCTAATAGAAAAAACCAACTAATAGGAACAAGAATAATTAAAAAATTCTTTATATCAAATGCAAACTTATGTTGGTGACAATCCATGAAAGCTTTAAGCGATATCGGATTAATCACTATCTTATAAAACGACCACAGCAGAATCCCTCCGACCAGATAACCGCTCAAGATATCAGCTAAAAAATGAACACCTAGATAAACCCTCGAAAAAGGAATCAAAAATATTAAAAGAATAACGATTCTATTCAGCCACCGTTTTCGGAATAATAATGCTAAAGCACCCCAAAATGCAATCGCAAGACTCGTATGACCAGATGGAAAACCGTAGGGAATATCTTTATCTTTAAAATAAACAACCGTTGATTTTGGCAATAATTCAAAAAAGTGGGTTGCAGAGCCATCCTTTAAGATAGCAACGTCTGTATTCACTTCATTATCCCAAAGTTCGATATTTTTATTCACCATATAAGGCCGAGGCAAGTCGAATGTTTGCTTTAAAAACAATGTAATCGCTGCTGTCCACATTACTAGTATTAATAGTATAAACCCCTTTCGGAAACTTATACCAAAGATAACTATCAATAAGGTAAGAATGAAAAATACTGGATATCCCAAAGCTGTTATTGCTTGGAAAAACATAATAATCCACTCACTATCAAATTGTTGTAACCAGATATGTAAAGTTGTTTGGAACATTTCGTTTAAAGGTTTATAGGGGAATTAATTTATCTGTGTGAAGCTTTATAGGCCTTGACCGTTGTAACGATTTTTAATTCGTTTATAATCAATGAACCCATAAACCGTAAAATACTTATGCCTTCGTTTTTACATCTAACGCATCCCGAAACGCATTTCCAACTAAATTGAATGCCAAAACCATCAACATTATCGCTAACCCAGGGAATAACGCAGGATAAATATTGCTACTAATAAAGTAACCGTAACCATCTTTTAACATATTTCCCCAAGATGGTTGAGGAGGCTGAATTCCAAAACCTAAGTAACTTAGACCTGCTTCTATTAATATTGCTGTCGCAAAATTCGCTGCTGCAACTACCATCACAGGACCAAGAATGTTTGGTAAAATATGTTTGAAAATAATACGAAAATCAGAAAAGCCAAAACTTCGTCCGGCCTCCACAAATTGAATGTTTTTTACGCTTATTATTTGACCACGAACGATTCTCGCTACATCAACCCACATCGTCAAACCAACTGCCAGGAATATTTGCCAGAACCCTCGACCTAAAGCAATGATTAAAGCAAAAACTAAAAGTAATGTAGGAATCGACCAAACGGTATTGATAATTAACATGATAAAATCATCCGTTTTTCCACCGTAATATCCAGCGATTGAGCCCATAAAAACACCAATCGTTAAGGAAATAATCATAGCAATCAACCCAACTAATAACGAAACTCTAATTCCGATAATCAGCCGACTCAAAATATCTCGACCGAAATGATCTGTTCCTAACCAAAATGTACGATTTCCAAGATTATTTTTTAGTATAATATCTTGTAATTCCTTTAATTCAATAGTTTGTTTTTCGTTATTGACATTATAAAAAGATTGCGTCTTTCCGTCCGATTGAATAGTATTTTGAGTAGCCGAAACTGGATAAATAACATCTGCTAAAGCAAATCCAGTCGGTTTTCCAATTTCATCTTCACCTTGATAAATTAGGACTTTGATACTATCTTCATCAATCTGAAATTCCCTAATCGGAACAAGTTGATATTTATTTTCTGTGCCCAGAAACATTCGTTTGAAAATATTCGTTTGCTCAAATAGTCGATTTTTTCGCACTTTAAGAATTCGTGTTGAAAAACCTAAATCTGCATCTCGAATTTCATTGATTTGGTCATTCGAATTTGGTGTGCTATCAGGAGTTATAAGATAACCAAAAAAGGCTAAAATTACAGCGAAGGCAATCAGCATTAAACCAAATTCGAATGACCAAATCAATGAAATTCGAGATGCAG
>CAWVWD010000653.1:0-2688 GCA_963933585.1 uncultured Saprospiraceae bacterium | reverse complement strand
AAACTCTTTTCAGTACAAATATCCTTTCTATATATAAACTAAACATTTAGCTAAGATTAAATCTATGTTAACACAACTTCAATATTATCATTTATTAACAATATAATAATATTAAGTTAAATAAAAATTCACATTATCCATATTATAATTGGAAAACACTACTTTTAACACCTTCATTCAAAACAATATTCTAATTTCCCATTTTTACAACATATCGCAAATGTATTCAATTAATTTAAATCACCTATAAAAAAAACGTTCTTTTGTCGAATAAAATGACCTTTAAAAATACAAAAGACGACATTTGGTAATTATTGTATATTTTGGAAGCACAAAAATGTTTAAATAATAAGCACAAAATTTAATTTTATTACATCAATAAAATACATTGGAAATTTAATTCCCAATGCCTAATCATAAACTCTATACTAGTTAAAATGAATGTACTCGAACTTAATAATGTGGTAAAGACTTACCAAAAACATATTGCCGTAAATGATGTAAGTTTTAATGTTCCGAAAGGTTCTATTTTTGGATTATTAGGTCCAAATGGAGCAGGGAAAACTTCTCTTATCAGAATTATTACCATGATTACTCGTGCCGATAGCGGAAGTATTATGCTTGATGGCGAAAAATTAAATAGTCGGCATCCATCTCAAATCGGTTATATGCCGGAGGAACGAGGATTATATAAGAAAATGAAAGTAGGCGAACACCTACTCTACTTAGCTCAATTAAAAGGTTTGTCCTATAAGGATGCTAAAAAACAAATCAATCATTGGTTTGAGAAATTTGAAATTACAGATTGGTGGAATAAGAGAATCGAAGAACTTTCTAAAGGAATGCAACAGAAGATTCAATTTATTGCAACCGTTGTCCACCAGCCGAAATTATTAATTTTAGATGAGCCTTTTTCAGGTTTGGATCCAATCAATACAAACTTAATCAAAGACGAAATTGCAGAATTGAACCGTAAAGGAACAAGTATTATTTTCTCTACACACAGAATGGAACAAGTCGAGCAAATTTGTCAAGAAATTGTTTTGATTAACCAAGGTAAAAATGTGCTTCAAGGTGATGTTCACTCGATTAAACAAAGCTTCAAAGAACATCTTTTTGAAATTAATTATAGCGGAATACTTCCGGAAGCGTTACAAGCCGAAGATGACGCAAATGAAAATTATTCGATTATCAAAAATGAAGAAAATCGTTTGACGATAAAAGTAGCACATGATAAAGCTTCTAATTCATTGTTAAATTTTCTGATGAAAAACGGTGTTTATATCAATGGTTTTAATGAAATTTTACCGTCATTAAATGAGATTTTTATTAAGCAGATAGGCGAAGGGAAAATAGGTAGTTAGTCATTAATAATTCTATTGCCAATTAAAAAGCCTGTGTTTCTTTCTTCGTCTATTGTAAAGGAAAGTAGCTTCAGTTAAAAGTGAAACTTATTATTTAAGCGTTGCTAACAAGAAATACCAACTAAAAATTAAAAACACCATGAATAAACTTTGGTTAATTATAAAAAGAGAATATATCACTCGTGTTACTAAGAAATCATTCATCTTAGCCACACTTTTGACACCTTTCGCAATTGCGGCTTTTATCGCAATCGTTGCTTTGATATTTAGTTACGATTCCGGACAACGAAAAATAGCTGTCATCAATGAATCAGGATTAGAATTCAAATTAAAAGATACGAAAAAAGTTTATTTTGATTTTACAGAAACACCATTAGACGAACTCAAGCTTTCTTATCAAGAGGATGGTTATACCGGTGTTTTGTATTTACCAGAAATTAAAGATTTACAAAAGCAAGATGTTCGAGTAACATATTTTTCGGAAGATCAAATTTCTATCGGAACAAAGGAATTTATCCAACGAGAAATAGCAGATAAAATCCGAGAAATAAAGATTGATAATTCTGAAATCAGTCGAGTCATTTTGGAAAGCTTTAGTACCAATGTTAATTTAGAAGAAGTTGGACTTTCTGTGAATGATTCAGGTGAAATACAGGAAGAAGATAAAACGAATAGTGCCGGTATTGCGACCGCAATGGGTATGGTAATGGGTTTTGCGATTTATATGTTTTTATTCATTTATGGTTCGATGGTGATGCGTTCGGTGATGGAAGAAAAGATGACCAGAATCGTGGAAGTAATGATCTCTTCTGTAAAACCATTTCAATTGATGCTGGGTAAAATCGTTGGTGTCGGAGGTGTTGGTTTGACACAAATTTTGATTTGGGCAATCTTAATTCCAACTTTAAATTTCATCGTGACAATCTTCTTACCAATTGATCCAGAAGCAATTCAGTCAGCACAAATGAGCGGAGCGGAATCTGAAGATATGATGATTCAAGTTGCATTGGCTTTGGAGAGTGTAAAATCACAAAACTGGGCGTTAATTCTCCCAATGTTTATTTTCTATTTCCTAGGCGGTTACTTTATTTATTCTGCATTATTTGCAGCGGTTGGTTCTGCGATTGGCGATGATTTGGGCGAAAGCCAATCTTTAACCTTACCAATTACGATTCCTGTAATTTTGGCGATTTACATCGCAATTGCCGTTATCGAAAATCCAACGAGTAATTTAGCCACATTCGCCTCCATATTTCCACTCTTTTCACCAATCGTAATGCCAGCAAGGCTTCCGTTTAATCCGCCTGTTTGGGAAATTGTCGCT
>CAWVWD010000652.1:0-2694 GCA_963933585.1 uncultured Saprospiraceae bacterium | reverse complement strand
TGATGCAAAAACGAAAACATACAAAAACACAACTATTGAGTATGTTAAAAAAGAGGTGACCGTTGCTCCAATACCTTTCGGACCAAAATCTGTATTAGTTGAGCGTCAAGTAGCAGGGACGGTTAACTTATATAACTTCTACTCAGAAACTCGTGCAGCAGAACATGCTTTCGCTCACAACTACTTCGTAGAAAAGAATGGTCAAATGATTGAGATGAATCGTGAGAACTTCAAAACAATCTTGAAAGACATGGTTTCTGATTATCCTGAATTACAAGTTAAAGTTGGAAAAAAAGGATACGGATACCGTCAAATCGCACAGACAATTGAAGAGTATAATGAGTATTCAGCACCCAAAGGAGCATTTCTAGGAATGAACTAGGATTCAGAATATTGATTAATAAGTCGAGGTTTCACCTAAAAATTAATAATAATAATACAGTAAATATTCCAAGAGTAAGGTTTTTTTCAATAAAAATCGTGGCAGTAACTTTAAAGGCTCATTCTGAAATCAGAATGAGCCTTTTTCTTTGTGGTAATAAGGTATAAAGATGTTTTGGTATAGAGGTTTATAGATTTTACGTATATTTTTATCGTTTGACTTATAAAACCTTTCCATCCGTAAACTTCTATACCTTTGCACCTGTAAGCCTTTATACCTTTTTTATCTTCTACTATAATTCGGAGCTTCCTTTGTAATCGTGATATCATGCGGATGACTTTCTGCAACACCAGCAGCTGTGATTTGAGTAAACTGAGCTTTTTTCAAATCTTCAATCGTATTCGCTCCACAATATCCCATTCCTGCACGCAAACCACCGATATATTGAATCATCACCTCTGACAAAGTTCCTCTGTAAGGAATTCTACCTTCGATTCCTTCCGGTACTAATTTTTTAATATCATCTTCCACATCTTGGAAATAACGATCTTTTGAACCTTTTTCCATGGCTCCTAATGAACCCATTCCACGATAAATTTTGTATTTACGACCATCCAAAATAATCATTTCTCCAGGAGACTCCTCCACCCCTGCGAATAATGAACCAGCCATAATGGTATTTGCTCCACCAGCTAATGCTTTCACAATATCCCCTGTGTAACGAATTCCACCGTCACCAATAATCGGAACGCCTGTATGAGCGATAGCTTTATATGCTTCAAATATTGCAGTCAACTGAGGAACACCAACACCCGCAACAATACGAGTCGTACAAATACTTCCAGGTCCAACACCAACTTTCACACCATCCGCTCCAGCCTCTACCAATGCTAAAGCTCCAGCACCAGTCGCTACATTTCCACCAACGACGTCTAAGTTAGGATAATGCTTTTTTGCTAAACGAATCGCATCTAAAACACCTTTTGAATGTCCGTGAGCCGTATCTAAGCAGATAACATCCACACCCACTTTCACCAAAGCATCAATACGTGCCAACATATCCGAAGTTACGCCAACGGCTGCACCAACGACCAAACGACCATATTTATCCTTACAAGCATTTGGATAATCAACTTCCTTCATAATATCCTTGTAGGTAATCAAACCTATCAATTTATTATTGTCATCTACAACTGGTAGCTTTTCAATCTTGTATTTTTGTAAAATATCCCGAGCTTGTAATAAAGTCGTTCCAAAAGCAGCTGTTACTAAGTTTTCGGAAGTCATTAAATCCGTAACAGGACGCTGCAGATTTTTCTCGAAACGCAAATCACGATTAGTCAAGATACCAACCAAGATTTCGTTATCATTAATAATTGGAATACCTCCAATCTTATATTTAGCCATTAGACCTTCTGCATCACCAATAGTTGCTGTCGGTTTCAAAGTAACGGGATCGATAATCATTCCACTTTCTGAACGCTTTACCAAACGTACTTTTTCTGCTTGCTGCTCAATCGTCATATTCTTGTGAATAATACCTATTCCACCCATTCGAGCCATAGCAATTGCCAACTTACTTTCCGTAACGGTATCCATCGCCGCCGAAACGATTGGCACATTCAGCCTTATGTTGCGTGTAAATTGTGTAGAGGTATCTACATCACGAGGTAACACTTCTGAGTAAGCAGGTAACAAAAGGACGTCATCAAATGTCAATCCTTCGCCTGTAAATTTCGATGTGATAATTTTTTCTGTTTCCATGCACAAAGTTATAGCAACTATTCCTAATTCTCCTAAATATTTCGTTTAAATATTTATTAAGCTATGAATAAGCAATTTATATAAGTTTCTTATTTACAGAGATTTAAAGAAGATTTTAGTGCTAAAATATAACATTGACAGAAATATAATTGACGAATCATAGATTTATCAAATGAATATTTTTTTGACTTTTTTTTACTGTAATACATTTTATCAAAAAAAATTATCGATTTATGACTTTTTAAGCATTTTGATTCCAATTTAAAAATACTTTGACTTGCAAAAAAGTAGCAGAAAATCGCTAAAATCATTTTATCTTGCGGCTTAACTTATCGTCCATGAAAGCAGTTATTCCAATCGCAGGAGCAGGAACCAGCTTGCGTCCACATACTTTTACGCAACCAAAACCACTAATTCCAGTGGCAGGCAAACCTATTATTTTTTTTATTATTGATCAATTATTAAGTGTTGGTGTGAATCATTTTGTATTTATCATTGGACACTTAGGTGATAAATTACAAATGGAGATAGAACGTGCCTATCCTAAT
>CAWVWD010000651.1:0-2694 GCA_963933585.1 uncultured Saprospiraceae bacterium | reverse complement strand
TGCACGGAAAACGTGAATATCTGTTTTATTTGTAAAGTTCGCATCAATGTTTTCAATTTCTGTGGTTATGAATAAATCAGTCGAATGCTCGACCTTCATAATCATATCTTCGATTGCCGTTGTCAATCCGAATTTTTCTAATTGCAATGGATGTAAATCCCTTGAGATTGAACGTACCTCTTCTAATGTACTTGAGATAAGTTCTTGATTTTCAACAGTGACGGTATGCGTTGAAATCAGTTGTTTTTTCATCAGTAGTAAGGATTGCCCGATGCCATCATGTAAGTCTCTAGCGATGCGTTTCCGTTCAGCTTCCTGAGCAAAAATTAAGGCTTCCGTAAACGCAATTTTATCGTTTCGTTCCTTTTTTATCTTATTAAATGAGAACCAACTAAATCCGAATAAACCCATAATTAAGAAACTTGCGATGATTAAATTCTGTTGCCATTTTACTTTTGCATTTACTTTTTGAAGTTCTAAAATTTCTTTCTGCTTCTTCTCATTTTGAAATTTTGCTTCTACTTCGGCTAACGCTTTATTTCGTGCTGTATTTCCAATTTTTTCATCATAAGTACGGAGTGCTTCTTGTGTAAACATGGCTTTCTTGAATTGCCCTGTTTTTTTATATAACTCATATAATACTCGATTCGACATGAACACCTTTCTTTCCAAACCATTCTTTGTTGCTAATGCTAAACTCTCTTCACCATATTTTGTAGCTTTTCCAGGTTTGCCCATTCTTCTATAAACACTACTTAGATTAACTTTTGATTGTATCAATAAATCAATATCACCAAAATTCGTGGCTAATATTTCTACTTTTTTCGCTAAAATCGTTGCCTTATCATAATCTTCCATGTTAAGCAGCAAAGCCACTAAATTATTTGATAAGGTAATTTCCATTTTTCTAGAATCTGTTCGCTTGGCAATTTCAAGTGCTTCGTCAAAAGTCACGGCAGATTTATTAAAATAATAATTCAGCGTATCCATTAAAATTTCACTGGATAATTCGTTTTCATTTTCAGTATAAAAGTGAATGCCTTTTGTCATCAAAAAAAGTGCCCTCAATGCTAAATTATCGATTCGTAATTCATCATTATTCAATTTTTTTGCAAGTATTTTAACTTGATTTTGGTATACTTCAGATTTATTTAATTCGTTCAGATTAAAAAATACGCCACTAATATTATGGTAAGATTGTGCTTGTTTAAATTGATTTTTTGAACGTTCATAAACTTTTGCTGCCTTTAAATAATTAGCCAAAGCATTTTCGTAATCACCAGACTTCTCAGCAATTTCTCCCAAAAACAAGTAAATAATTCCTTTCAGTTCTTCATCGCTTACTGATTCCACAAGCTCATTTGCTTCTTTCGATAACTCTAAACTTCTCTGCGTATTTCCCTTCAATTGATTCGCATCCGCAGCATAAATTAAGGTATTAATATAGAAGTATTTTTTGGGGTTACTTTTTGTTAATACGAGCATTCGCTCTGCCAAAAGCAAGGTTGTATCATTATTGATGCTTCTATAATTTTTCATCAATATCAAAACAGAATCTAACACTTCATTTGAAGGTTTCTCAATTGTAATCGTTTTTTCAAAATTGATTGGAATTGCTTTTGTGCCAATCGTAGCGAATTGTTGTCCATGTACAAAATTCGTTATTAATAAAAAGAACGTGATTAATCGCATAGTCTTCGCTTTTCAAATCATTATGAAAGTATGCTTCAAGACAATACATTTTAATAATTATATATTATTATTATTATTGTACAAATGTATGATTGTTTTGAAGCGTTCGGAATAGGTACTTGACCCTAAATACAAGTTCAAATACAAGTTCAAAAATAAATCCAAAAATAAATCAAATTTAAATCTTCATTTTTTTTCCTTAAACTTGTAGCTTTCAATCCTATCAAGTTTTCAAAGCTTGATAGGGTTTTTATCCAATGAGATAGAATTTACTAAAAATAAATATGAAAGCACTCCTTTTTGCAGCAGGTTTAGGGACTCGACTTCGACCCTTAACTAATGATAAACCAAAGGCTTTGGTAGAAATCAATGGCAAAACACTTTTGCAAATTACCATCGAAAAACTTGTTCATTTTGGCTTCGATGAAATCATAGTGAACATTCATCATTTTGCAGACTTGATGATAGAAACGATAGAAAAGAATAACGGATGGGGCGCAAAAATAACCATTTCGGATGAACGAAATGAACTTTTGGAAACTGGTGGCGGACTAAAAAAAGTGGCCTGGTTTTTCGAGGATGGCGAACCTTTTTTAGTGCATAATGTCGATGTAATCCATGATTTAAACTTACATCAAATGTACGATTATCATTTAGAAAACCATGCAATTGCAACCGTAGCAGTTCGAAAACGTTCGACTTCTCGCTATTTGTTATTTAATAAAGAGATGCAATTACGAGGCTGGCAAAATATTAAAACTGGCGAAGTTAAAATTGGAAAAAGAACGCAAGGTCAATTATGGTCGTATGGCTTCAGTGGGATTCATATTATCAGTCCACAGATTTTTCCTTTTCTAAAAGAAAAAGGTAAATTTTCTATTATTAATCCGTATTTGAATATTGCTAAAACTGAGTTAATTCAAGGTTTTGACCATTCGGATTCGGTTTGGATTGACGTTGGAAAACACGAAAGTTTAGCGGAAGCGAAGGCATTTTTTACTC
>CAWVWD010000650.1:0-2709 GCA_963933585.1 uncultured Saprospiraceae bacterium | reverse complement strand
GATTGCAGTTTGGGATATGCCGTCTTTAGGAACGATGAATTTACATGGTTCTCTATTGCCAAAATACCGTGGAGCTGCTCCATTGAATTGGGCCGTTATTAATGGTGATAAAGAAACCGGTGCAACAACTTTCTTTTTGAAACATCAAATTGATACTGGTGACCTTTTATTTACTACAAAAGTAGAAATTGGGGAAGAAGAAAGCGTTGGTGAAGTTCATGACAAATTAATGATACAAGGTTCCGAATTAATATTAAAATCTGTACAAGCTGTCGAAAGTGGCGATTATGAAACTACTGCTCAAGATGAAAGCTTGGTTTCCAAAGCTCCGAAGATATTTCATGAAACCTGTCAAATTGATTTTAACCAATCAACCCAAAAGGTGCATAATTTCATTCGTGGTTTAAGTCCTTATCCAACCGCTTGGACGAAATTAAATGACTTAAAATTAAAAATCTATCGTGCCGCACGAGATATTGAGGTACATGACTTTCCTGCTGGAAAACTCGTTTCTGACAATAAAAATTATTTAAAAATTGCGACAACTGATGGTTTTATTAATTTATTAGAAATTCAACTTCAAGGACGA
This sequence comes from uncultured Saprospiraceae bacterium, assembly GCA_963933585.1. Lineage (GTDB taxonomy): Bacteria > Bacteroidota > Bacteroidia > Chitinophagales > Saprospiraceae > CAWVWD01. The sequence continues at coordinate 2,120 of CAWVWD010000650.1, read as the reverse complement.
AAACGCATGGAAGCTAAAGCATTTTTAAATGGTTATAAGGTAGATTAATCTCTATTTTTAATTTTGCAATAATTCATAAATCTGTAATATTTTTCTGTTTGACGTCAATAAGACGGGAAAATAGAAAGTGATTTCATTACATTTGCAAATATCGTAGTTAAATAATGCTTAATGGAAAATAAATAGGCCATAAATATTTAACAGTTTTGACTTTTTGTTAATTATACGTTAACTTTATTTTTTGTTATTTATATTTAATAATATTTTGACATTCAAGTTAATGAAAACAGTTTAATAGTTCTATTACAAAATCAGTCGATTTTTAATTAAACTTCTGGTTTTCATTAACTACTCACTCACTTTATTTAATAATTAATAATTTTATTCTTATGAAAGCATTCTACAAATTGTTCGCAATTTTATTTGTATTTGCCGCTGTAAACGTGAACGCTCAGCAATTAACAACACCAATGGATTTAAGAGTTACGAATCCTATAACTATCGCAGGCTCTTTCGCTGATTATGGTTATCCTACTGATTGGGGACCGGTGACTTTAGCAGCTACAATCGAAGCTCCTTTAGTTTGGGGATATGATGCTACAGATTCTTTAGGTTGTACACCTATTACAACAGATTTAACAGGAAAAATCGCTTTAATTCGTCGTGGAGCTTGTAGTTTCTCTTTGAAAGCATATCACGCTCAAGCAGCTGGTGCTCTAGGTACTATCATCCTTAATCATACTTATGATGCTGATGGTGGTGGAATCGTGAATATGTTAGGAGGTGATTCATTGGCTGCAGTAAATACACCTGCTGCGTTTTTAACTCGTGATGATGGAGATTTAATCTTAGCGGAGTTAGATAATGGTAATGCGGTAACCGCTGCATTCTTTATTCCTGTGATTGATAATGCACATACAATGTATCACTATGCTGTTCCTTCAAGCCAGATTTTAACTTTGGATGAAATGGACATCACCGTTTATAATAATTCTAACCATGATGAAACAAACGTAGTAGCAACTATTGAAATTACAGATCCTAACGGAGTAGTAACTACTTTGACAGAAAATGTATCGACTATTTCAGCGAATACAGATTCTACAATTTCATTCTTATCAACTTACACGCCAGTTGATACAGGAGTTTACAATGCTGTATTTACAGTTGTAGCAGATTCTGCCACATTCAGTAATGAAACACTTTCTCAAGAATTCAAGATTACAGAATATACTTATGCGAATGATAATGGAAATTCTATTGGATCAATTACACCTTCAGGTTTTGACCAAACTTTCCGTTATGATGTAGGTAACTTCTTCTTCACAGAAAATGCGGGAACAGTTACACACGTGTCATTTGGTTTAGAAGTTCCGGATTCTATCGATGGTGAAACATTAGATATCATTCTTTATGATGCAACTGGCATTGATTTAAATGTAGCTGGTGTTGATTATTCAGATTTCACAACAATTGGTTTTACAAGTTACACAGTTGATGCGGCAACAATGGCTGGTAATGATACCGTTGTTGTAGAATTATCACCTTTCATAGGTAGTGCAATTGATTTAATTGCTGATGGAACATACTTAATTACAGTTCAATATGATGCTTTGAATAGCGCAGCAGGTAATGCATCACCTCCTAACTATCTTCACTCAAGTCCAACAAGCTATGAGTTTGTAAGCTCGATCGTTTATACCGATCAGTTATACACAGGTGGATGGGGAGGAGATTGGAATCCAATCTTACGTTTACACTTAGATGGTTTTGTATCAACAGTAGGAACTGAAAATGTAGCTGTCTTAGACAATGCTAAAATCAACGTATTCCCGAATCCAACAACTGATTTCGTTACAGTTGATTTGGAATTAGAAAGTATTTCTAAAAACGTTGAAGTGAAAATCACAGACGTTAACGGTCGTGTATTATCTACTCAAAACTTTAGCAATGTTCAAAATGATAAATTCACTTTTGACGTAAAAAGTTATGCAGCAGGTAACTACTTCATCCGTGTTCAAACTGAAGAAGGTTTCAAAACGAAACACTTTACAGTAATCAAGTAATAAATAATAAATAATAGTCAAGTACTATTTTTTTAATTTATAAAAGAGTCATTA
>CAWVWD010000649.1:0-2713 GCA_963933585.1 uncultured Saprospiraceae bacterium | reverse complement strand
ACAAATTTTGATATAAAATCTACTCGACACTATTAACTTGACTTACTACTTAGAAATAATTGTTATACGGTTACGCTTTAACGGTTATTCCTAATTCCACATTCCTAACTTCTAATTAATCCTACAAGCTATCCAAAAACTTATTATAAATTATTTTTGGAAAAGTAACAGAATGTCGGGTTTTTAATTCTACATGAGCTGCTCGAACATACATCTCTGCGGCGACTTCTTGAAGCTCTGTTTTTATCAATACATGGCGATATTTAATAAACTTTTGTCCGACTTCTAACATCTCTGTTTTTACGGTTATTAAATCGCCAGAAAATAGTTCCCTTTTATATCTAATATCATGTTCTACATTGAAAATACCGGTTTGTGTACTTTTAAAATAAGTTGGCGTCATTCCAAAATGTGCCATGAATTGCCAAGTCGCTTCATCAAATTTTGCAACATAATGACGAACATTTACGTGCTCAAAAAAATCACATTCCCACGGAAAAATCGTACCTCTGTATGTTTCTATCATCGTATTTTTATTGGTTAATTTATCTAATTTTCACAATTGCAAATTAGGAAAAAATTGGTAATAAGACAAGAAAACGTTTGAAGTCTTTTTGAGGTATTTCATTGATGATTTCACCACAGAGTTAGGCGCATTTCACTGCATTTTTTATTGCTTCGCAATTATCATTTATTATAGCATTTCGTTTCTACGAATAAAATACCTCTGAACGAAGTGAAAACAAAAAAACTCAGTGAAACGCCTTTAACTCTGCGGTGAATCTCAAAACTCCGCTTCCAATTCAAACCGAATCTCCTTCCGAGTCAACGGGTGCACAAACTCAATAAAGGCGGCGTGCAAATGCAACCGATTCGCTTTTTTACCATATAAATCATCGCCAATAATCGGCATATTCAAACCTGACGGATGAGCCGCATGAACCCGTAATTGATGTGTTCGACCTGTAATTGGGAAAAAATGAACTCGGGTTTTGCCGGCCTTTCGTTCGATAACTTTCCATTTTGTCACGGCTTTTTTGCCATGTTCATAACAAACCAGTTGTCGAGGTCTGTCATTCAAGTCGACTCGTAATGGCAAATCAATAATGCCTTCATCTTCCTCCAAAATACCATCTAAAACCGCAACATAGCGTTTTTTGATTTTTCGCTTGATAAATTGTCGTTGCAAAAACTGATGTGATTCGCTTGATTTTGCAATCAACATCAAGCCGGAAGTTGACATATCTAAACGATGAACCGTCATTGGCCCAGTTGCTTTCGGATATTTCAAGTGCATTCTGAACTGTACGGAATCTTCGACATTTTTGCCCGGAACAGACAAAAATTCCGGCGGTTTATTGATAATCAACATCGCATCATCTTCATAAACCGTCTTAATTTTTTGACCAAAAGCAGTATTCACCAACATGGGATTATCGTCCGTTTCGATACCTTCTAACATGTGTCCCAAAATCGGTTTGCACTTTCCTCGACAAGCCGGATAGAAATTTCCGTGTTTTCGGACTTCCATATTTGGTGCTTTTCCCCACCAAAATTCCGCCATTACAATCGGTTTCAAATTATTTAAAAAGGCGTATTGCAACAACTTTGGAGCAGCACATTCACCAGCTCCAGCAATCAACATAATGCCTTCAAAAATAGTAGATAAACTTTTCGATTCCCCTTGTTGATTCAGAAAAGTATAATTGTCAAACAAGCGTTGTTGTAACGCTGCCGATCTATTTTTTCGGATTTTTTTTAGTTCTCTGATTTCGTCAGCGTATTGATTCACCTTGATTTCAGCCGCTTCCGTTCGATATTTCCAATATTTGGTCATATCTTTTATCAAGTAATTGCTTTTGACACTTTGCTGTCGCAATTCCTCATTTAAGGCTTCTATTTCCGTTTCGGATAGTTGTAATTTGGCGAGTTCTCGTTTTGCTTTTCGTTCTTTTTTGTTGGCTTTCGCCAATGCTTTTGCTACGGTAATTTCTTGTTTCGAAGTTAATTGTATGACTTCTAATTCTTGTTTGGCTTCTATAAATGCTATCGCACTTTCCAATACTTCAACCTGACGATTCATCGGATTCAAGATTTCCATTTCTTGATTAAAGAAGCTATTTTCCGTCAAGATATCAAAAACAGGCGGCACAAACTTCTCGTGATGATTACTTTCCGCCAATTTTCCCGAGAAAGCCGATAAATAACCAATTTCTCCAGCGTCATTCTGAACCACCAAAACGCCAAACATTTTACCAATCACCAAACTCGTTTTCGATTCATCAATCCCAAAGTTATGGTCAAAATCCGTCTGTATTTTCAAATATTCCTGCAACTCATTTGCAGCCAAAACCGACAACGGATGTGGTTCATAATAGAATGGAAAGGTAAATCGCTTCGGTAATTCGTACTCCGAAATTGATAATTTGAATGCTGTAAAACGGTTGTTCATATCTATTTTTGAATGGCAATTTTAAATTTAGAAATGCGAAAGTACGATGTTTTTTATTACTATCGAGAAATATAAAAAGACCGTTATTCCCAACTTAATTGAGAATATCCCAAGCATTAAAGACTCAACCCGCCTGCTACTTGTCAGGCAGGTTTCCAAAAATTCACTAATTTAAAGTATAGCTCTTCGAATTAAACTCCGTTGCCCTTGGGAGATACTCCCGAGGGCAACGGAGTTTAATTCGAAGAGCTATACTTTAAA
>CAWVWD010000648.1:0-2714 GCA_963933585.1 uncultured Saprospiraceae bacterium | reverse complement strand
GAGTGGTGAGTATGATGTTTTTAATCGAATACCTATCGTAAAAACAACCCAATTATAATTGCTTGTGGTATTATCACACATATAATATTCTATCTGTTTTTTACTTTGTTTTACATCATTTGCAATAGCAGGCATCACTCGGACTTCAAACATACTATCCCACGGAACATTCGTAATATCAACTTCTCCAAAGTTCGGATTAATAAAATTTTGTGTTTCATTTTCATCATAGCCGATAATGATACTGTCCTTATGTCCTAATGTATCTTCAAAATAGATAGTGGTTTGAAAGTCGGGTATTTGTTGTGCAGGAAGTAGGTTAGGTATAAATAAAATTATCCAAAGTAAATGTTTCATAGACTTTATATTAAAAAGCAGCCATACGCTTCATAATTTGACGTATATGGCTGTTTTATTTTTAATAATAACAGTTTATTTTACAACGATTAACTTTTGTGTTATTCGTTCGGTAGGTGTTTGTAATAGAATAATATAAGTTCCTGCGGACAAACTAGAAACATCAAATTGAAATGTTTGTAATATTTCATTGAAATGTTTGTAATATTTCATTGAAATGTTTGGTTATTTTAAAAAACGTATTTTATTTTCAACTTTTATTAAGTTATCAATAGAATAAATTATGGACTTAATCGAAATTCTGACTCACGTAACAGATAAAAAAGAAACTTTTAATGAATTAAAAACATTATTGTTGGATATGTAAGCATTATTTTTAGGACCTTTGCAAATTATTAAAAAATTACGTTCTAGATAATAAGGATATTAGAGGTGAGATTCATTTAATGAATGTCTAAAATCTGTATAATCATAAAACGTTTTTATAACACAAGTTTTTTGGTATTTGATAATTTTCTGAAAATTATCAAAAGACTTTAAAAGACATTATATGTATCAATACTATGACTACGATAATGAGCAACATATTCAGTTGCTTGTTGAGCAGTTTGAGGAAATGAAGAGGAATGGTTCTGTGGGATTTTTTGAGGTAACTTCATTTCTAAAATTATTAGAATATTACGAGAGCAAACAACAGCTTGATATTGTCAATGAAATATTAGAACATGGATTATCACAACATCCAACTTCGGCAATTTTATTGATTCGTCAAGCGAATTTCTTATTTGATAATGATAAAGTAGAGGAGGCATTAAGTACTTTAGAACAAGCAGAATTAGTAGATGCAGGCGAAATAGAATTATACTTTCTTAAAGCTGAAATTCTAACCTACAAAAGACAATATAATCAAGCTCAGATTGAATTAGACAAATCATTGGCCTATGCGAATGATTTAGATTATTACGACATTCTATTACATCGTGCGAATGTTTACGAAGATGAAGGGAATTTCAATGAAACATTTGAAGTATTAAAAGACGCTTTATTGCTGAACCCTACTGGTGAAGAGGCTTTGGACAGAATGTGGCTTACCGTTGAGCTTTCTGAAAAATATGACGAAAGTATCGCTTTGCATAATAAATTATTGGATAAAGATGCTTACTCATATCAAGCTTGGTTCAATCTTGGTCATGCTCACTTCTGTAAAAGAGAGTACAAGAAAGCCGCAGAGTCGTATGATTTTTCTTTCACTATAAATGAAAAGTTTGAACCTGCCTATCGAGATTGTGCAGAATCATTGATGCATTTAGGTGAATTCCTTGAAGCGGCTTCTGTTTATAAAAGAGCGATTAGAAATACCGGTGCAAATGCCTTTTTGTATTTACAAGTCGGAACGTGTTACGAGGAATTAGAACAGTATTACGATGCTCGAGAGTTCTATCTGAAAGCAGCGAAACAAGATCCTCAGAATGGAGAAACTTACTTTAGAATCGGGGAAACTTACGTTAAGGAAGATAGATGGGTCAATGCGATAAGTGCCTACCGAAAAGCGATAAAATTGGATGAATTAAATCCAAAATTTTACGCAGCTATTGCCGAAACTTTTTACCAATTAGATGAAGTTGATAATGCGGGTACGGTTTTTCGTCATGCAATAAGTTTAGAGCAGAAAGACAAAGATATTTGGGTTTCTTATGTGAGCTTTTTAATTGATATTGAATCCTTCGAAGAAGCTTATAATGCAATCGAAGCAGCACAAGAAAATATTGATGCAACGGAATTATTATATTGCAAAGTAGCGTGTTTACACCTTAATGGAAAGCACAAGGCATCTTTAGAAATGTTGGCTTTTGCATTATCCGAAGATTACACGATGCATGAATCTTTGTTTGAATTATTTCCTGAATTAGAAAAAGTTTCTGCTCTTCGATTGATGATTGATGCGTTTGATAATAAATAATTCGATTAAAAATCTGAATAAAAAATCCGTTATTCCGAACTTGTTTCGGAATGACTCCTACTGAAATAAAAAAGTCGCCTCATTCCAACGAACGAGGCGACTTTTAATTAGTAGACTTGTTAGCCTTCTAAAATTAAAGGTTTTAGCTTTTTTTACTGATTTAGAGCAAATGTTCACATTTAAGCACAATTTCCCAACCATTTCAGAAGCGTCTAACACCTCTAGTATTTGCGTTTTACGGAGGCACAAAATAAAAAATAGAAATATCTAAACTCCCACAAATTTCGAAAATTCCGCATAAACCGTGAGAAGATTATTTTATAATATATTTTTCATTTTAAATGAATAAAAAATAGCTTCGCAAAGTTCAGGTTGATTATTCATTCCCTATCTCCTA
>CAWVWD010000647.1:0-2719 GCA_963933585.1 uncultured Saprospiraceae bacterium | reverse complement strand
ATATTCAGATCTATAGATTTACAGGTATAAAGCCATATAGGTGCAAAACGACATATTTTTAAAGGTCTTGCGACATTTCGATTCAGTCAAACCTATGAACCTACTATATCTATAACCCTTTACAACTCTAATTCTTCATCGCAAAACAGATTATAAATGAAAAAAATCACCCTTCTAACATTTTTATTAACAATTAGTTTTCAATTAATTGCACAAAATACGTTTCATATTTTCAATGCAAAAGGAAAGATAAAATCAACGCTTAAAGCCGATTTAATTGAAAAAGGGGCAGGCGATTATTTTATCATTTACTCGGAAGGTAAATGTGGCATTTATAATTATAAAGAACAAAAAATAATGACAGAAATCGTTTATCGAGATCTTTCTATTGATAAAAATGGCTTGGCAATAGCCAAAAATAAACATGAAAAATGGGGAATTGTTGATGCAAAAAAGGTGGAAAGTAGTAAAATTGTTTTGCCATTTGACTATTTCAAAATCATTCAATTAGATCCTCGATATTATTCGGTCATGACCTTTAATAGAAAATGGGGCGTTTATGATGTGGTGCAAAATCGCTTTACTTTAGATTGTGATTATGATATTCAAATCGTTTTACAAGACGAAGTGTTCGTTATTCGCCAAAAAGGTTTATATGGTATGTATGGAAAAAATGGAAAAATCGTCATGCCATTTCAGAAACAGATTTTGATGCGCGATAAGGATAATCACCTTGTTAATATTCGTCGGAATAATGTGACCCTACTTTTTAATACGCAGACTTTAGAATATCAATCTGAATTAGACTTCGAGGAATTTCCTGTTAAGTTTGTTAATGATTTTGCTAAAATTGGTAAAAAAGGAAAATATGGTTTTTTAAGTATTTCTGGGGAAATGATTACGGATTTTGAATATGATAAAATTAAAAGTTTCAATAAATCTGGTTTCGCCGGTGTTCAAAAAGATGAAAAATGGGGCGTAATTAATGATTTTGGAGAATTAGTGCTTGAACTAAATTTTTTAGGCGATAGTGCTCCTGAAGTTTACCAAAATGGTTTGTACATAAAACCAGATATAGATACAACACTTTTAGGTATTAAACAATTAGATGGAACTTGGCGAATTAAACCCGAATTTAATGCCTTTCAATTTTTCCAAAATCACATCGTAGGAACAAAGGAAAATCAATCTTACGTATTCGATTATGATGGAAATTTAGTTCACAAAATGCCTCCGAATCAAACCATTAAACCATTCGGTACTTTTTTTAGTTTTTCTGAGAATGGTGATTATGGTTGGATGAGTCCTAGATTTAAAATCAAGGGTGAAATAGGCACAGGCGACTTACAAGGATTTAATTTCAATAAAATTTTATTGGTTTCTAACAATAGCATGTTTGGTGTGGTCACCAAAAAAGGAAAACGAATTATTCCAACTCAATATCACCATATTGATATTTATGAAGCCGAACATAAAATCATTTTTGTGCATACAATGAATCAACTTTCCGGTGCTTATAACCTAAGAGGAAAACAAATTATCGAACCAAAATATAAAGAACTTGTGATTTTGGATGATGGCTGGTCAGTGATGATGGAAGAAAAATAACAATCAATTTTAAATAATTCTATCATTATATTGGTAATGTTCGAATCCGTTTCTATTTTTGTAAAAAATTAATTCAAATCAAAATTAAAATGAGCGAGACAAAAAAATCTAAAGGTTTATACTGGTTACTAACATTACTTTCTTTAGCTGGTACTATTTTTCTAATGGTGTTTGCAAACAGTTGGTTCTGGGTAGGCTTCCCTTTCTTATTTACTTCTTTAGTTTTGGCTTTGGACGTAGTATAAGGTTGAAGTTATTGGGTAATTAATTACATATTTTATAAGTGTCGAATGTCTTCCAGATATTCGACACTTCATGGTTTTTGATAAAACGTAACGGACTTATCAAACCATATCCATTTTTAAAACAGATACGGTTTCGTTATTAAGTAAATAATTTATCAACCAAAGCTTGATGAATATCGTCTGAATTCTGAATTGTTCCAAAATCCGTCTCATCCAAAATTCCTGCTAAGTCTTTCAATTCGTCCATCGCTTTTTGAATCAACTCCTTTTTCGTTCTTTCTCCACCCAAATCGCCTCTTGAAAGCAAACCTAAAGTTCCTAATGACGATTTTAAGGTTGCCGCTAATAATTTATTAGAAAAGTTATCGGACATCAAATCATCAAAAGTGATTTTTTCTGAATCATCGCTGACTTGCTCATTATAAATTTTAACGATATTCTGATACAATTCTTTTTTTGCAAAAAAGGTATCTAAAAAACCATTTGTTTGCTGTTTCCAATCCAAAAGCGTCTTAGAAAAATAATTATCGGACAAAGCAGACAGGCGACCAATTTGCCAAGCAACACCATAAGAAGCATCAAAAATTCCACTATTATTATCAAAAACCATCGCACTTTCCGCACTAAAATTCGGTCGATAATTTTTATTTTTAACAATAATCGGCGTTAGAGGGCCTCGATACCAAGCTGTCGTATTTTCACCTTGTCGAGTCTCGTATTTCAGTGGCACGTAACCACCTTCAAAAGCTGTTTTTATCGTTTGATTTTCAATATTTTGAGTCGGAACTAAGCGAAGCATTTCATGATTTTTCACCAGGTTTGCGGTCAAGTGAGCGAACTCTTCTTTTTGTACCTTATCACTATAA
>CAWVWD010000646.1:0-2724 GCA_963933585.1 uncultured Saprospiraceae bacterium | reverse complement strand
TTCATTATTCTATATTGAATAGTTTTACACTTTAATAAACTAATCATGAATTGGCGTAGGTTAAACGGACAAAAAATTGAATTACCAATCAAGGACGCAGTGCAAAAAACACTTCAACGAGAGATTGCAGCAGGATACAAAATGAAGGTTTGTATCGGAACGGATTCGCAAGTAAAAGGCGAAGTCGTGGAGTTTGCAACTGTGATTGTATTTTTGAGAGAAGGACGAGGTGGTTTTATGTACATCCATAATTATAAGATGGATAAGCGAAATATGAGCATAAAAGAACGTATGATTTTGGAGGTAAGTAAATCCGTGGAAGTCGCTTATAACCTTTGTGACTTATTTGACAAATATGATGTAGAAATGGAAGTTCACGCTGATATTAATACAGATCCAAATTTCAAATCAAATGTTGCATTGCGAGAAGCAATGGGTTATATTTTGGGAATGGGATTTGTATTCAAAGCGAAACCGGATGCGTTTGCATCTTCTGCTTGTGCAGATAAGGTTATTTAAGTTCTGAATTTCAAATAATAAATTAATAGAATCGTCTTAAGGAGCAATCGTTAAGGCGATTTTTTATTTTGAATTCCCCTCTGCAGCCGTTACCTTTATGGCATTAACAATCAATAAATTCAGATGAAAACCGAACACGATAAGACTTCTGATGGGCAATCAGCACTAAAAGTTCAAGAAGAATTTGAAGGACCAGCTTCGATCACTTGGATGAAACAACAATACACTAAAATACAAGGACTTACTACTCAAAAAATATCGGATAACCTTTGGGTTATTGGCTTAAAATGGTTCTTAAAAGGTGTAATGGTTTTGATTCTTATCTTAATATCGCCTTTCATTTTAATCGTACTTTTATTTTCGTTAATGATTGCAGGATAGAAATAATTGACAATTGAAAATCAAGAATTACAGCATTAAGTTTATTCTATTTAACCCGATTTTTATCGGATCCGCTTTCCTATTGATATTACATCAATTTGTACAAAAAGTATGGTTAATCAACTTGCCTTTTATTGATGCTTACTTAGACGATTTCCTCGCAATGCCTTTTATTCTCTCGCTTTTTTGGATAGAACAACTTTTTTGGAAACGACGAACAACGAACCTTTCTACTTTTGAAATTATTATTTTTACGGTACTTTTCGCCGTTTTCTTTGAGGAAATTATACCCAAATTCAGTATAAATTACACGAAAGATTATTGGGATTATTTGATGTATGGATTGGGAAGTTTGGTGTTTTATTTTACGATAAACCGTATCGATTTTGAAAACCGACACGGTTTCTAACTAAAATCTTACAAACTAGCCTCTAACTTCACCGTCATCAATCTCGGTGGACTGACTTTACCAATTCTCAACGCATAATCGTAATTGAAAAGGTTGTTAATCACAAAATTCAAACGAAGATTATCTGATAATTCGTAATTGAATCGCAAATCAAAAACCCAATCACCTTGTGTATGATTGGCTCGATAACCTTTCATACCGGGAAAAAGATCACCACCATTGAAAGATTCCATGACTTGTCCCCAATATCCTTCGCCAACCAAAATATCATCGACATTAATCATTCGACTTTGGTAATTTGCAGCAAAACCAACAGTTAATTTTTTATAATATAATTCTGCGTCTAAACGATAATTATGTATATTTCGATAACGCAAAATACCTTCATAAAGGGAAGAGTCTATATTAAAAATAGACGTCAAAGCAGAACGTACGAAGAAACCAGCATTATTCAAATTCGTCGTATCTTCTACCAAATTAGCCGGAAAAGTATAAGTGTAACCAGTCCAAAGACGATACCCTACTTCACCGATTTTTCCATCTATCGTTCCGCCTAATTCAAATCCCAAAGTACGAGCGTCTGCGATATTTTGAGATTGAAAACCATAGTTATTAATATCTCCAATCGTTGCGGCACTGGTATCTTCATTGAAGAACCCAAAAACGGGTTCTATCAAATTCTCATAATCCATAAAGAAAATAGCTGCATCAAAATATCCTCGAATCGCCTCTTTATCAAATGCTCGCTTGTAACCGATTTCATAACTTGCACCAATTTCTGGTTGCAATTCAGTATTTGGAAAATTCTGAAAACCATTATTAAAATCGACATATTGTTCCGCCAAACTCGGCAAACGATAACCTTGCCCCAAACTCATTCTAACAATATCTTTCGGTGTAACCGCAAAGCTACCTCCAAGGCGAAAAACAGGAAAACCTACTTGCGTTTCGTCCTCAAAAGCATACGTTTCCCAACGAGAGCCAAACGCAACCATCAACCGATCATTTAAGGCCGTTTTTTCTAATTGAGCATACACACTATTAATAATACCATCAAATCGTCCGGGAGCCATCGCAATACTATCATAAGCAAATATCGGACTGGCAACTGATGTGATTTGACGACTTAAACCAGCGGTTAAATTCAAGTTATTCTTAAACTGACGATTGAATTGATATTCTAAATGATTAATCGTAGCGGTCGTATTCGGAGAATTTCCGGTACGCAAAAACGTCACATTATAGAATCGTGTCTTAATTGAATGTTGATTATTGAAAGGATCAAAATACATAATATACGGATCAAAATTTCGAGAAAAATAACTGTCCGGCTTGATTGCCCCGCCTGAAGGTGTGAGCGCTAGAGAATCACCATCTTGCCAAAACCCCCAGAAACCTTGTGTATAATCCATCAC
>CAWVWD010000645.1:0-2729 GCA_963933585.1 uncultured Saprospiraceae bacterium | reverse complement strand
CCTTTTAACTCTTCACAATAAGTTTTACTTTCCGCCGCTTTCTGTAAATCAATTAGACGACTATCCCAAGTCGGAATCTGAACGCCCACATAGCCTAAATCGGCCGCCCATTTTGAAATACCTTCTAATGAATTAAATGGTGCTTCATCACCTAAAAATTGTGCTAAAAATACTGCTGGTCCTTTTATGGTTTTCATGGTTTGTATTATTATTTGGTCATCAAATATTTGGTAGAAGAATTGAATTTTTTTTTAAAATGCTTCCTAATAATAGCAACGAATTTACAACCAAAAGGATAAAATAGCAAAAGAATTAAGCGAAGATTAGGAATCTATCCTCCGTAGGGGCTGCTTTACTTGCCGTAATCCAGTGATTCTTCGGCACCTAAAGGAAGCTATTACGTAAAAATAAGAAGGACAATAATCAAATTTGATTATTGTCCTTCTTATTAAAATTTTATGATTTTTAATTACGAGTTTACAAGTTCTGCGCAATCGTTTCCACATCAATATCATTATGCGAAGTATTAAAAACGGCTTGACCATTTTTAATAATCAATATTTGTGGTGATTGATGTGTCACACCGAAATCATCTGCAACTTTACCGGAAATCGAACGATAGGAAATTAAATCCAAATAATGAATATCGACTTGACTTTCGTTAATATTCCAATTACGTTCTAATCGGCGTTTTGCCATTGAACTAATTGAGCAGCGAGTACTATGTTTGAAAATAACTTGAGGTTTTGTTTCTGATTTTGTTTTCAAATCATTCAAACCATCTTCTGTATCTAATAATTTCCAATCAATATCATTTGATGTGATTTCTTGATTATTATCTTTTGACTTATTCCAAAAACTCATAATTTATTCATTGTGTTACAATCGAATAAGTGATTTTATTCCATTATAATAATTAACAAAAAGAAGAAACCTCTGAAAATGCAAAAAGTTTTATAGCATTGGATTTTCAGATATTACTAATTTAATAAATCTTAAAATTCAATACTATAAAACCCTTTGGATATATCTTTTTTTAGTGATTAACTAAAAGAAGAAGCACCATATTTAGCCACAAATTTTTCAAAATTATCGACCATTTCACTTGAACCCATAATGATAGAAGAAGTTTGGTGTAATTTGCTTAATGGAATATCCATTACTCGTTTCAGGTTTCCACTGATAGATTTTCCACCAGCTTGTTCAATCAAAAATGAAAGTGGATTACACTCGTACAACAAACGTAACTTACCATTCGGATAACCAATCATAGCTGGATAAATAAAAATTCCACCTTTGATTAAGGTTCTGTGAATATCAGCGACCATCGTTCCGATATAACGTAATTTGTGTGCTTTATCGTTACAATAATCAATATAACGACGCATTTCTAAATCGAACTTAATATAATAACCTTGATTTACAGAGTAAATTTTACCGGTTTCAGGCATTTTTAGGTTTTTATGCGATAAGCAATATTCACCAATCGAAGTATCTAAAGTGAAGATATTCACCCCATTTCCAGTCGTATAAGCCAGAATAGTCGAAGAACCATACATTACATAACCAGCGGCCACTTGCTCACTTCCTTTTTGGAGGAAATCTTTCAATTCTGTGATTTCGCCTTCCTCTGATAACCGACGATAAATCCCAAAAATTGTTCCTATTGGTACATTTGCATCGATATTAGAAGAGCCATCCAATGGGTCAAATACAACAACGTATTTCGCAGATTTTCCTGCTTTATTTTGAAATGCAACAAAATCATCTTCTTCCTCAGATGCAATACCACAACATTCTCCGCTATTACGTAGAAATTGTACCATCATATCATTGGACATAACGTCCAATTTTTGAACCTCGTCTCCGGAAGCATTGCCTTGTCCGGCTTCTCCAAAAATATCAATTAAACCAGCTTTATTAACCTCTCGGCTAATCACTTTGGTTGCAATTCCGATGTCACGTAATAAGCCGGTTAACTCTCCGGTAGCGAAAGGAAAATCCTTTTGTCTGTCGATGATGAATTCATCAAGTGTGATAATTCTACTCATTATTAGTTAATTCTGTTTTTAGTGAAATGCATTGATTTATAATTTCTGAAAAGAGAGTTACAAATCGATATTAACAAAGGTAGGTTTTACTGCGAAAATTCGCAACGTTTTTATGTAAATCAACTTAAAAAAGGAGTAAGGTCTTTATTTGAGTGCAGTTCAAATTATCGCATTAAGCCGATTTCTTAAAATATGTTTTTTCTTGAAGATTGATTTTGCATCTTCTTACTGCAAATCTTAATCTTAATCACAATCCGCAATGCTAACTTCAAATGACTTTCTATAAGTCCGTTTTTTATCTTTATATAACGCATTATGATATTCTACGCGAATATTAAAGCGTTTTTTTCCTTTCGAAGTTGGTGTAAATTCGTAGTTCGCAACGCCATTTTTCATTGGAATAAATTCATCATTGATAAAATACTTTAAATTGTCGTGTGTGAAAATCCTTTATTTGAAAAATCATATATAACACTAGTGCAACTGCTCAAAAGTTATTGATAGTTTATTCTCGTAGAAACCGTGTCGGTTTTAAAAACCGACACGGTTTAACTGTCAAGGATTTCTGAACGAATGCACTAGTGATTTGACTTAACTCTTCTTTATCGAGATATTCATATAACAAGTTATCAACAATATAATTTCGTTGTTCTTTTAAATCGGCTATTTCTACATTTC
>CAWVWD010000644.1:0-2736 GCA_963933585.1 uncultured Saprospiraceae bacterium | reverse complement strand
ACGTTTAAAACATAATGACAAATTATCGTATCAAATTTTTCAGTCGGATAAATGTTTAAATGAAACGGGTCGAAACCGGTAATTTCAATATTTTGCTTTCGCAAAAAATCAACATCTGCACCATGACCACAACCAAAGTCTAAAACTTTGCCTTTGATTTTTCCTTGATTGAATAACAAGCGAGTTGGATAAGAAACCCGTTCTCTTTTCATTGCGGTAAGTCGTGAATTTGAATTTTTTGGATCGTGAAATAGCATAATTTTATAATTTTATTATTATTTATATGTCCAGTTTTGAGCAAATCCCATATTTGCGGCAATTTGCGAAAGCGGCTCTATTTGTTGGCGAAGTTTAGTTTTAAATTGCGTTTCCGAAAGTTGTTGGATTTGGTTTAAATCGGCATTGAAAATATCTAAATAATCTTCTAACTTTTTATTCAATTTCAACTGAAAAGCCGTTTGAAAAACTTGAAATTGTAAATCAGCAAAGGGTTCAAAATACAAATCTAATTTAGGTAAATTATTTGATTTTTGAGAATTGACCGATTGCGTAATTGGCGTTAAATTCCAAAGTTGATTATGCGTTACAAAACTCCACGGAATAAAATGGTCAAGTGTATATTTGTCTGTTATTATTTCATTAGAATAAACACAGCGAATCGGTTGATTTTGAACGGCTAAAATCTGTTTCCAAAAGTTATGTTGTTTCGCTAAACTTCTATCACTATCATTTGGCGGAAATAATTTTGCTGCGATATTCGGAACATTTTGATTTCTTGTTTGCATATAGTTTAGCAAATTCCAAAGACAAAAGTCTTCCATAATTTTTAGATGTTTTTGGAAATAGAAAAACCAATCTTCATCAAAAATTAATTTTTCACCATCAAAATAATATGGCAGTTTACACTTTGTTCCAATAGTTGCGAATGCTTTAATTTGTTTATCAACGTTATTTCCTTTTTTTACTTTGTCCGATAACCACGGACGAATAAATCTAAACGGAACATAATTACTTCGTGCTTTGAGATTTTTACTAAAAGAATGACTTTGGTTTTTCGAAATAAAATGGAGAACTTTCAAAGTGATTTCATCTTTTTTCGTGTTAATCTGAAGTTCTAAATCTTTCAATTGTAACGCTTCATCTGCCAAACTTCCTAACTTATCTTGAATACCAAAATTAAGTTTAAAGTAATGATTTGGATACCAAACATTCACCAACATTTCAATTGAAATTTCATTAAACGTCGCCTCTGTTTTGTTTTGCTTTACAAATTGTAAAAGGCTGTAAAACCAATAAAATTTATAGGAATTACTATAATCGTTGAAAACTCTTGAAAGACTTTGTATATCTAATTTTTGATGGTCAGGAAACGGCATAATGATTTATTTTTAAATAAAACAAGCAGCACAACCAACACCTTCTTCCTCATCTAAAATATCGGTGAGGAAGGGGGATTTTTTATTTGCTTGAATTCGGTTCATTCGTTTTAAATGTTCTCTTTTAATTGCCTCAACTCGCTTAGGGTTCATCAAGTTAATTAGTGGTTCATCTTGAATCCAGTTATAGCCTTCTTTTTCATAATCTATCGCTAATTGAAAGAGTTGTGGATGCTGTTCTAAAAGCCAGACCCATTCTATTTTTTGTTGGAAAAAGCAGAAATAACAACCCGAACGACTTCGAGCATAATAACCGACTTGTCCATCAACGGTGTATTCTATTTTTTCATAATAAGATGGTACACCGACACCGCTTTCTCCTAATAAATCAAAAATATCTTGGCGAATCAAATTATCGTCATTATCCAAAACAGAATAAGCATCTACTTTTGATAAAGGATAATTGGTAGATTGTAAAAATTTAAAAATGACTCGATTAAAGGCTTTCGTGTCCAAATCCATCAACATTTGCAATTTTTTATCTTGCTGAAAGCTAATTGAAAGTGGTTCGTTTGCAATTTCTATTGTGCGGTCGAGTTTGTGTGATACTAATTCTTGTGCATAAAATTCAGCTAATTTTGCCCGATTTTTATTCGCCAAAGCTTTAGAAATCACATCAACACTCCAAATGTTTTTCCGAAAAGGGAAGATAGATTGAATATTTGATTTAGTAGAAATATAACCTTCTCTTTCCTCATCGCCTCTAATGCCGACATAAGAAACGGTCGGTCTATCGCCTACCCAGTCTTCGAAAGGTTTGAGTTTCAACTCTTTGGTACACCAGCGAGAAAAATGCGATGGCAAATAATTGCCTTTAAACTCCAATAAATGGTCAAAAGGATTAATCGGACTATTTTCTGCGGCTCTCAATTTAATAATTTCTTTCCCTAAATAACCTTCTAACTTTTCGACTAATTTATAAGTTTCGTCTAATTCTTTTCCTGTATCACAGGTATAATAATCTATATCCAGATTTGGATATTTATTTTTCATATAAATCGCCAAAGCGGCACTATCCTTTCCCCCCGAAATCCCTAATACGTGCCTTACTTTATTTTGATTGTCCATTTATTTCTTCCTCTAATAACCTGATTAAAACGGTTTGAATAATCTTACTATCAGAACCATTAAAGTTCTTTTTTAGTTTTTGTGCTAAGTTATTTGCTACTTCAGATTGTCCTTTTGATAAAATAACCTTGTGTTTTAAAGGTTGTTTATTGAAACTTGTAATTTCAATTTGAAAAGCAGTTTCCTCTGTTTCCTCAAAATCTAAATTAGCAATTTCCAAAAGGTTATCCAA
>CAWVWD010000643.1:0-2738 GCA_963933585.1 uncultured Saprospiraceae bacterium | reverse complement strand
ATCCAGTTTATGGTTATGAGGGTTATGAGGAGGACGTTATTGCAATATTAGAAAATGAGGAGGATTTATCTGCGGAATTATTGGATGCATTGGCTCGTTCATATTCCATGAAAGGCACTCAGATTATCATGCCAGGACAATATGGTGGACAACAGAAAAATCTAAAATATGATAATACTTTAAATCCGGCAGACTTTCCTAGGAAACGCTTGAAAGCTTTTATAGAAAATAAGGATAAATCAATTGCGACATTCAAAATTTTAGTAGAAGCACATTCTGATTATCAAACTATTGTCGGTAATATTTCCACTAAATATTATAATGAGCATTTGGCGGCTTATTATACTTTACGATTCACAGGACAAGATGAGGCTGCGAAGAAATACTTAGAAGAAGATTTATATCAAGATTTTACCATTAATACTGCGATTAATACTTTGAAAAATTGTGAGCCAAATGCAATCCTATTTACTTATGGCGATAACGATACTTATCCGCTTATATATGTGCAGGATAAGTTGAATATTCGTTCGGATATTACGGTGATTAATTTGAGTTTATCGAATTTAGGACGTTACGTGAATTTTATTAAAACGGAATATGAAATCAAAACGACTTTAAATAGGAGTCAATATCAATTAGATAACAACAATCATTTGATTATAGAACCAAAAAATGAAAAGAAATCACTCAAGGAATTTTTGGTTGAAATTAATACCGAAGAAAATATTTATCAGGACGAAAATAAAACCCGGTACGTCCCTACTCGTTCGCTCGCTTTGATGATTAATAAGGAGGAATTTACTTGGCAACTTGGTCGAGATTATATTACAAAAAGCGACTTATTTGTTTTGGATATTATAGCGACAAATCATTCGAAAACGCCAATCTATTTTTCTTTAAGTGCTTCTCCAACGATTTCTGATTTAGGTTTAACGCAATATATGAATATCACAGGTTTGGCTTTCCGCTTTTCACCAAAAGAAGAAATCAGCCATAAATTACTGCATAATACGCTTTTAGTACAATTTAAATATAGTGAAAATACTGATGTCAATTGGTTGTCAAGTGAGCACATGACTGCTTTGAATCAATATTTTTTGGCTTTTGATACGTTATTAAAACACTATATAAAAAATGGTGACACAACAAAAGCAAACGAGGTTTTGAGTTACTTAGAAAGTGTATTCCCAATAGCTGCTACGAATTACGTCCGTTATGCTTCAGACTTTGCGAATCATGCTTACAAATTAAAAAATACGACACAAGCTGATTTATATTTAGAAAAGGGTATTCAAGAAATTCATATTTTCTTTGAATCGATTGAAGGTGAAACATCCTTTAATTTCTACGAGCAACAAAGTATTAATTGGCACTTATATGCTGCGGATAGATTAGACCAGACTGCAAGAAAAATAAATATCAGAGGTTTAGATAAAATATTTCAGGCTTACTTTTTGAAATATGGACAGTGAGAATAATTTCAATTCCTTTGTGCATATTATGTAAAACGCTCAAAGTTAAAACGTTATAAGGATAGCCGTATTTTTAGGCTCCAGCTTAAAAGAGTCCAATATGTATAATTTCATAGCTGGAGCGTAAAATTATTTCATTAAAATTAATTTACTGTCATAGGGATTCAATCGAGTCCCATTTACATCAACTTCACATTCCACACGATATTCTGAATTTACGCCTCTTGTGAGTTTTGCTAATTTTGCAACGCCGCCCAAAACCACATTTTTATCTGCCATTTCATCAATTTCTGATTTCAATAACTCAAATGGTAATTCGAAATCAATAATGATTGGTAATTCTGCGGGAACTTCAAAAGACTCAAAAATCGTTACTGCGCCTAATTTATACTCAGAAGTAACCTTATTTTTCCTTCTCCCTCTCGTATATACTTCAATGAGTTTCAATTTTATACTTTGAACGATTTGAGCATTCATAGAAGTAAATTGTAATTGTCCCTTCACTATGCCACTTTTTGCAGAAACAGTTTCCGGTAACAATAATTCAACCTTAATACCTTCTATTCCAAACCATTGTTTTACCTTTCCAAACATTTTATATAGCTTTTTATTTTTTTTAATTTATAATTACGAACTGCATACTACCAACTTTATAACTTATATAACGCTATTTAAACATTTTTTATCGATATGGTCATTTCCAAATATATGAACGTATCAAAAAATTCGATAAAGACCACATACGAAAAGCTAATTGAAAATAATCCTAATATATATTTATGTTTCCTATTGAAAATCAATAACTTCGTAGGAAGGCGTAGAAGAGATTTATTATATAAGTTTGATTGTAAATAGCCTGATACAATCCGCGAACTGTTAAAATATGTTCCTTTTTCGGGTTACTTCTAAAAAAAAACGTTTGTGTAGCTTAGTTACACGCACACTTTTTTTACATCGTAGAAAAAACAACAGCTTCGCTTTAATCGATTGTTTAATTATACTGGATTACTTATTAATACGGAATGAGGTACCAATAAATAGGCGATTTATCAACAGTTTATTTAATTCTTAGTGCATTGTTTTAGAAATAAGTGTTTAACGGAATAAATAGGCAATTCTGAAAGGAAAAATAAGGACAAAAGAAGCAGCAAAAAATGGTATATTTATTTTGTTTCCATTCCTTATTCAAACCGAAAAAATTATCTTTGCGGCATGAATGAAAAAATACTAATCCTTGACTTTGGTTCACAATATACGCAGCTC
>CAWVWD010000642.1:0-2738 GCA_963933585.1 uncultured Saprospiraceae bacterium | reverse complement strand
GATATCAAAAATCTCTTGGTTTCTTATCTACAAAACTTTACAGGCGTATTATTTATTTTTTCGGGCTTAGTGAAAGCAGTTGATCCTTTAGGAACGGCTTATAAGATGGAACAGTATTTTTCGCAGTTTGAAGTCACTTTTTCGGAAACGGCTCTAAGTTTTATCACTCCTATTTTTCCGATATTAGCGACTGTTTCGATTGCATTTTCAGTTTCTATGATTGTTTTTGAAATCGTATTAGGTGTGATGTTAATATTGGGGAATCGTCAGAAGTTAACGGCTTGGCTATTTTTCTTATTGGTGTTTTTCTTCTTAATATTGACAGGTTTCACGTATTTGACCGGTTATGTCCCGAATGATGTAAATTTCTTTGCTTTCGGTTCGTGGTCGTCATTTAATGAAGCGAATATGAAGGTGACAGATTGTGGTTGTTTTGGGGATTTCTTGAAATTAAAACCTAAAGTTTCATTTTTCAAAGATGTATTCTTAATGATTCCTGCAATTCTATTCTTAATGAAGTCTAAAGAGATGCATCAATTATTTACGAAGAAAACCAGAATGTATGCAGCTTTGGGAACGACGGTTTTATTTACGGCTTTTTGTTTATATAATTTCGTTTATGACTTGCCATTGAAAGATTTCCGCCCGTTTGCAAATACAACAGATGTAAGAACTGGAAAAGCAGAACAAATCGCAAAGATTTCAGAAGCTCCAATCTTCTTCATTTATAGAAATCCGCAGGATACGACAGAAGTAAAGAGCTTCTCAGATAAAGAATTAGATCAAATTCCGGAAGGTTGGGAATATTTTGATAGAATTCAAGAAAAAATTGAAACAAATAAGTTATTTGACTTTGTAAATATTCAAGGTAAAACGATTACGAAAACGACTTATTTGATGTATGATACTGGCGAAGGTGAACCTTATTTGGAATTAGCACCAGAAGATACACTTGACGGTGGAGTAGAAGATAGTTGGGTTTTGGTGGAGACAACGGTGGATGAACAAGTCACGGATGTAGATGTTTCGGAGCAGATTTTGAATAATCCGAATCCGCACTTTATGATTGTTTGTCATGATTTAAAGAAGACAAATAAGTCTGCGTTTGCTATAAAAGTTGCCAATTTACAGAAAGAAGCAGAAGCGAAAGGAATTGAGTTTTATGCTGTAGTTGGTAAAGTAGGAACAGAAGAAATCGAGGAATTCCAAAAAGGAATGGGAATCGACTTTCCTTTCTATATTGCGGATGATATTTTATTGAAAACGATTGTGCGTTCTAATCCGGGTATTGTACTTTGGAATGACGGAACGATTGTTCATAAATGGCATCACCGTCACTTGCCGAGTATGGAGGAGATTAGTGCGGAATATTTGAAGTAGGATATTTCGAATATTATTAATAAAAAAATAGCTTCATGGACTTTTAAGTTCATGGAGCTATTTTTTTGTTTTAAGGTATCGTTATAGCCTCATTGATTAGGCTATAACGATACCGAACAACACCGATTTTTTTAAGTATCAATCGCAGTGCAACTTTAGTATGGTGATCATGCGAATAAAAAAACGTTGGCTTTAGCTGCTTATATTTTGGAATAAATCAAGGGTTACGATATGAACGGCTAATGTAAATACTGTACTTTGTGCGATAACCTCTGTAAAGTTGTGGTACAATTGAAACCGGAAACCACACCGAAATATATCAATATACTAAAAATTGAAATGACGGAGTAATGCTTAAATAATAAGTTCTGCTTTTTTTAAACGAAGCTGTTTTTGCAATAGACGAAGCAAGAAACGCAGGCATAGCCGTAGCTACGGCGAGTATTCTTAATGAAGTATATTATAAAAAGAGCAAGTTTAAATGGGGAAGTTGTTTTTTAAGCGTTACTAAACAAAAAAAGGTAATAACTGAATGAACCGTTATTACCTTTTTGATATCAATAAAAACAAATTAAAACGATTAATAATTCCTCCTTAAAAGAAAATTACCCTCGTAATAGTTTCCGTGCAAATTGTTCATTTCCAACAATAACCTGTAAGATATAAACCCCTTTTGCGTAACTTTTTGTTTCGATTTCTTTGTAAATACCGGTGAAGTTTCCTGTTTCGGTATAAACTAATTTTCCTGCTGCATCGTAGAGGTTAATCGTGATTGGTTCGTCAATGATATTATTAAACGTAAATCCAATATTATCAATAAAAGGATTCGGGAAAATATTAATAATATCTAAATCTACTTGGCGACGTTGTAAAACAACAATATCAGAGTAGAAGAATGA
The DNA here is from genome assembly GCA_963933585.1 of uncultured Saprospiraceae bacterium. GTDB lineage: Bacteria > Bacteroidota > Bacteroidia > Chitinophagales > Saprospiraceae > CAWVWD01. The sequence goes on along the minus strand of CAWVWD010000642.1, from coordinate 459 downwards.
ACCATCAAAGTTATTTACTTTTAATCGGAAGAAGTATAAATCTTTCTTCAAGTTATTTGGACGAACGTTATAGTTGGTTAAGTTGATTGAACTTCCTTGACCATCTGTATTTCCGAAGAAAGTAAAATCACGACCGTTTTCAGATAATTCTAAGTCAAAACCATCACATTCATATTCTGGTACCGTACTCCAAGTGACTTCTGCTTTTTGGTCATCAATAAATTCAGCATCGAAGCTAATTAACCTCGTTTCTAATTGACCAATGAAAGCACGAACTTGGAAATCATCAATTGCGACACCTCTATAAACACCTTGTGCATTTGTTTTGAAAACGATGCGGAAAGCAACATTTTCATTACCGACTAAGCTACTCAAATCTTTTTTGTATTGCGTAAAGCTACCTTCACTACCTGTAATATAAGCACTACCTGAAGCGAATGCAGTCTGGTTTGAATTTGT
>CAWVWD010000641.1:0-2750 GCA_963933585.1 uncultured Saprospiraceae bacterium | reverse complement strand
GTCGTTCTGGTGAAGAAATTAAGTTGACGAAAGATTTCAATTCCAAAAGTGGTTCGATTAAGTTACGTTGCAAAAAGCGACGTAAACAGGCTTAAATATAGTAATTGCAACAGACATAAAGTACAATTACCATCAAAAATCTAAAAATAAAACTTCGACCTCTGGTAATACGATTTACTCGGGAGGTCGAAATTTTTATAAATACCAAAATGTCAAGGAACTATATATATTAAAAAACAAAATACTTGATTCTAAAACCCTGAAAAATATAGGTCGAAACCAAAATGTAAATTTCCATGTCACAAATCAACAAAAAAAATCATATCACTTCTGACAGAGAAGATTATAAAAAATCAGAAATTACATTCCGTTCTACACCAACAACTTCTTTAAACAAGCGTTTCTCCTGATGTGTCGAGAAGATAATTACACTATCATACGACTCATCCATAATCTCTTTCATTTCCACCTTCAACCGTTTCAAGTTTATAGGTGTAATCTCGCCCTCAAAAACCGAATTTTGAATCCAAGTCAAATAACGTCGACATAACTTTAACATCTTCACCACACGCCTTTCCCCACAATCATAAACTAAAATTACATACATAAAGATAGAATTAACCACAAATCTCACTAATTATAAAAAATTAGTGGAATTAGTAAAAATTAGTAATGGTTTTAAGCCTGCTTAACCATCGAAAACGGCAGATATTCTTCACCAGTCAATAGATACCTCGATAACTTATGACATTCATATTTGACTGCAGTCCGATAACTCACATTCTTTTTCATTCGCGGATGCTTAAAAGTTTCTTTCAGTCGTTCCTCGTACGCTTTAATAAATACTTTTCGTCCCGAATCACTCAACCAAATTCCGTTTAAATGCGTATCAAAATGCTCCAATCGTAACTGCTTCCGATTAATCAAACTAAAGATTGTCCGATCGACCAAAATTGGCTTAAAAATCTCTGCAATATCTAATGCCAATGAGTAACGCATCGCACCGGGTTCATGCAAAAAACTGATTGTTGGATTTAGTTGCGTATGATAAATAGAATCCAAACACAATGTATAACACATCATATTCCCAAATGAAATCAATGCATTCACCGCATTTTTTGGTGGCCGCATACTTCTACCATTCATCACAAAATCATCGCCCAAAATCACTGCATCAAAAGCTGAATAATACGCCTTCCGCACATTTCCCTCAATTCCCATCAACATTTGTACATCCTCACAGTCATTAATTTGAAACTGCAATTCACCAATCCGAACCATCGCTTGACGTACATTTCTGTCCTTTCGTAAATAATATTTTAAGACTTCTACCATTGCCTCCGAACCGCCACGAACAAAGGATTTTGCCAAAATCATCCGTTTATCCAATTCTAAATAGTGCTGTGTTTGCAAAACTTGTAGCTTCCCAGCCCACAAATAATCTTTTGGCATAAATGAACCGGTATAATGTTCATAATAATCAAAAAAGTGCAAACTTACTCGCTGCTTCCCCAGAAAATTATACAACGCACTATTCGCATCCAATGCACCAAAACAATATAAGTTCCCAACATCTTCAATTGGCAAATACGTTGGCTTCACTTTTACACCATTATTCGGCTCAGGCTGAAAGATTAACGTATTATCCTTTCTGCTCATTCGGCCACCATTAAAAATATACTTCGTCTTTCGCATATAGATAAGATTTATTTGACAGGATTTACAGAATAAAACAAGGTTGAAATTTCGATAAATCGAGAAAAAATCCTACCAAATCCTGTAAATCCTATTAAAAATCAAGCATAACAAAAATCACAATACGCACACCGTTTACAAATTGTCTTATCAATCACCTTCGGACAATCACCAGCCAAAACCGCCTCAATGCCCGAAATCCAAACTTCAATTTCCTCTCGATCTAAATCCGACAACCAAACGGCCTCCGTTTTCCTCAATTTCGGATATTCTAACACCCCCGACACACCATCTACCCCTGACTTTTCCAAAACCCATAAATAATATTTCAGCTGAGCCAAATGAGCCGCTTCCATCTTTTTCGACTTCTTTACTTCTCGTACAATCTTATTCTTCGTATCATAATGATCAATTTTTATAAATCCCAAATCCAACTCCTTATACTTCGTAGCTCGCTGCGGATAAGTTGTTTCCGCAATCAATTTACCTTCTGCTACCAAATCTGAATGATGTTCCATCTGCATACCATTCGTAAATAGCCATAATTTTCGATGGCAAATATGGTAGTAGTTAATTTGTGTTCCAGTGGGTTGCATAATTTATTTTTTTGCCATGAATTTGTACGAAAAAAAATTAGGGTGATTCGTGCAAATTCGTGGCGAAATATTAAAAATCCCGACAGCCACAATATTTCAAAGGAAACGGGCAATCCTTAGGGTTATAATAACAAAACTCAATACCAATATGACCATAATTAATAAAATTTGCCGATTTCAACATCCGTTTTAGCAGCGTTTTATATCGCCATTCATTGGATAAGGCATCAGGGAAAACTGCCGTGAAATTATACACTGCCCAAAGTCGCATCAACTTCAAAACCAAAGCTGCCAATTCTTCTTCCGTGAAGTGTTCGACAGGTGGAAATTGCAGTGACTGCAATCCAAACCGAGCAAACATCGACCGCTCAAAATCTGCCATTGCTACTCTCGAATTTTCCATCTCGCCAATAATTGCCTCAAAAGATGGCGCAAGCGTATCCACTTTCAAATATTCAT
>CAWVWD010000640.1:0-2755 GCA_963933585.1 uncultured Saprospiraceae bacterium | reverse complement strand
ATCTTCATTAGATGCTTACTTTACGAATGACATTCGTTTGAGTTTAGGATTAAAGCAAAAATGGGCGAAAAACATTCGTTTGACGTTTTTAACTCGTAATGTTTTCAATGAATTATATGAATCGAATTCTTGGCTTTATCGCTATAATTCTGGTGGTGAAATTTCACAATTACAAGGTTTATATCCACAAGCAGGTAGACACTTCTTTTTAGGTTTAGACTTGAAGTTTTAAGTTTTAACACGTAAACCGTGTCAGTTTTTGAAACCGACACGGTTTTTTATTCATCACTCACCGCTTCTCCGATTTCATCTAATTCCCTTTTTCGATTCAAAATCATTTCTTTCAGTACAGCTGAGTTTTTCATGACTGCAATTTTGAATTGTAGATTGCTTTCTAGGTCAGTGAATAGCTTTTTGAAATTCAAATCCTCAGAGTCGTCTAATTTTAAGCTTTCAATATCAATATCGTCGTCCTCGAATATTTCATTAAAATATTCGAATTCTTCGTCAGAAACGCCATAAGGTGTTTCCTCTTCCCCCTCCTCTACTTCCGCTTCAAAATCTTCTTCGAATTCCTCATCAATATTACGAAAAGCAGTATGTAACATGGTTTTGAACATCACCAAAACACCAACTGCCGCCATAATTAGATTCATGTCTTTTTTTTTCATTCTTATCTTGTGATTAATTTGACCGTTATTTATAAAAATGATTATTTTATTATTCTCGCAAAAGTAACATTTCAAGATTTCTCTAAAGAATCAATTTAATCCGTATTATTGTGGTAGGTTATTAAAAATAAATTTCAATTCAAAAATTATGAGATTACAACGTGCGACTTATTTAATAGTTCTATTAACGCTGCTGGTTTATATCCTTTATATTTCTCAAAGCTATCTAATTCCAATGATTTTGGCATTTTTAATTTGGGATGTAATTCGAGGGTTAAGAGATTTCTTTTCCAGAATTAAGTTTGTGAAAGACAAATTTCCAGTTTGGCTATTAAATACATTTTCGTTTGGATTAATCTTTTTGGTCTTAAGTATCTTATCGAATCTAATCATCGGAGGAATCAATCAACTTTCTAGTGATTTACCCGCATACGAAGCAAATGTTGCTCATATTAATGCCATCGTTATTGAAAGTTATGATTTTAATATCTTGAAGCAGATAAAAAGCTATACTGGAACTTTTAATTTCACGAGTATGATTCAACCTATTTTTAATGGTTTGTCCAGCATTCTCGCGAACGGATTTATGATCGCTTTATATTGTATTTTTATCCTTTTAGAAGAAGGAATTTTTAGAAAAAAATTCCGATTAATCTTCAAAAATGAGAAAGATTTTAATCGAGTAAACGGTATTTTGGGTGAGATTGATGAGTTATTTACGGAATATCTTTCTTTAAAAACGATTGTTAGTCTGGTGACAGGATTTTGTAGTTATATTGTGTTATTACTTCTGGGCGTTCATTCCCCGATTCTTTGGGCGATTTTAATTTTCTTGCTTAATTATATTCCAAGCATCGGCTCGCTAATTGCGACTGCTTTCCCTGCGATTTTTGCTATGCTACAGTTTGGAGATATTAATTCCGGGATTTGGGTTATGGCCAGCGTTGGAACGATTCAACTAATAGTTGGGAACGTTATTGAGCCAAGAGTAATGGGTAATTCTTTAAATATCAGTCCTTTTGTTGTAATAGTTGCGTTAGTTATCTGGGGCGCAATTTGGGGAATTGTTGGAATGTTACTAAGTGTTCCGATTACAGTAATGATTATTATTATCATGGCTCAATTTGAAAGTACGAGAGGCATTTCGATTTTACTTTCTGAAAACGGCGAGGTGAAAGATAAGGAATAATTGAAATTGAACAAGAAATAATGAATTTCGAAGTAATCCTAATACCTTTGTAACTTCAAGGTTCGATATTTCTTGTTTATTGTCTAGTCGTTTCTGTATGCGGATATTAGAAAAATTTGCATAGCAATAATAAAATAGACAAATCGTAAGATTTACGATTTGGTTTAAGCTAAAGCTATTATAGTCCCTAAAATATGGATGGTCGATTAGATATATTATTTGTCATTGAATATTAGCAGTATCATTTTTAGTTTAGCTCACCTTTTTCTCAATTTTAATACTAATGTGCTGGAATTATTAATAAAATTTCGGCTTATCTATTTTTGATTATGGCTTGGTTTGATTTTATAAAAGGTTTTTTTCGACATTCATCCTCTGACGAAGAGAAGTATGAGGACATAGAAGAGTTATTGGAAGTATTAAAAAGTTTAACGGAAGATTTGCTTTTCACAAGTGAAAGTGATTATCCGTTTGAGATTTTTGTATGGGAATTAAAAACGAAAACGGTTACTTCTGAAAATATTAGTCAATATATTCCTACGGTTAGAGAAGATACCCCGATTGATTTTTTTGTAGTAGAGAAAATTTTACGCGTGATGGCTCGTTCTCGCCCATATTACGCTGCCGAAAGGCGAGAAAAGGCGAATCGATTCAAGCAAATTATTACTTTCTTTGAGACACAAGTTACAGACTCAAAAGCTTTTAAGATTGGTACGATAGAAAGGGACGTTTATATTATTGGAAAAATTGCAGACTCTCATATTATCGGGTTAAAATCTATTTCCGTTGAGACATAATAGTCGATGCTTTCTATTTTAGAGTAAAGCCTCTATGTTTAGGCTAGTGCAACTGCTCAAAAGTTATTGATAGTTTATTCTCGTAGAAACCGTGTCGG
>CAWVWD010000639.1:0-2757 GCA_963933585.1 uncultured Saprospiraceae bacterium | reverse complement strand
CAAATGACGAAGTATTTTGCAAGCTATTTGGCTCAATATGGTATTTTAGTAAATTCAGTTTCGCCTGGTGCATTTCCGAGTAAAGGCGTGCAAGAACACACCGGATTTATCAAAGCGTTGGATAACAAAAATCCGTTAAAACGTATCGGACAACCGGACGAACTGAAAGGTGTTTTTGTCTTTTTAGCATCAAATGCTTCGACGTATGTCACGGGACAAAATATCGCCGTTGATGGTGGTTGGACGATGATTTAAAATAGTCCGTAGTTTTTAGTTTATAGTCGGTAGTGTCAAATACGAAATAATGAAAATAGGAATTATCATACAGGCTCGATTAAATTCTACTCGGTTTCCGAAGAAAGTTTTAGCACCGATTTATAGTGATAAAACGGTGATTGAGGAAATCATTGATAGAGCTAAAAAAGTTCGTCAATCGTCGGGAATTGTTGTGGCAACTTCAGATAGCGAAAGTGATGGTAGATTTGCTGATTTCCTTAAAAATAAAACAGATGTTGCCGTTTTTCGAGGAAGTGAAAATAATGTATTAAGTCGTTATGTTGCCATTTCTAAAAGTAATAATTTTGACCATATTGTGCGATTGACTGGCGATAATGCTTGTATTGACCCGAACTTGATTGAGGATACGATTAAGCAACATATTGCAGGTGGATTTGACTATTCTTATACGGTCGGTTATCCGTTAGGAACGAATATCGAAGTAATCGCTTGTTCGGCATTATATGCAGCTGCAAAAGATGGTAAAACGCCACCCGATCAAGAACATGTCACTTACTTTGTTCGAAATAATCCGCAGCGGTTCAAGTTGAATTTTATTCTTGCAGACTTACCTACGGAATTTAAAGATTTGCGATTGACATTTGATACGGCACAAGACTATTTGCAAATCCGTATTCTATTTGACTATTTGCAAAAAGGTAATGACTTTTTCACGATGAGTGATATTTTAAAACTTTGGAAATCAAACCCTTATGTTTTTCAAATAAATAGTTCGATTTTCCAAAAAACGGTTTATTCTACAGAAGCGGAAGAACTGAAAGCGGCTCAAGAATTATTGGAAAAGCAAGAAATGAATCGAGCCGCGGAGATTATAAAAAGTGTGCTTTAATTTTTTAATACATAGTCACATAGTTTTTACATTCTGGTTTCACGTAGCGGCTGTCTTTAGCTGCTGCAATTTAGTAACTTTTCGGCAGCTAAAGTAGCCGCTACTGAATCAGTGAAATGGAGATGACTATGTGTTTTTAGATAAAAAAATGACAAAACCTAAGATATATTTCAGAGCAGATGGAAATGCTCAAATTGGTTTGGGACACGTTTTTCGTTCCTTGGCGTTGGCAGAAATGTTGAGTGATACTTTTGATTGTCATTTTATCATCCGTAATCCGTTGGAAGTATTGGAACAAGAGGTTTTGAACGTTTGTCAATCCATTATTAAATTAGAAGAAACGACGGATAAAATACAAGAAGCAAAAACCTTATCAACGGCTTTAAATGCGAATGATATGATTGTTTTGGATGGTTACCATTTCAATACAAATTATCAACAAGCTTTTAAGAGTCAAGGTTTGAAAGTCGTTTGTATTGATGATATTTATGACTGTCATTTTGTAGCAGATGCGGTAATTAATCATGCCGGAGGAATTGAAAAAAAGCAATATCGTTTCGAGAAATATACGAAGTTGTTTTTGGGTTTAGAATATGCCTTGCTGCGAAAACCTTTCCGAGAAGCCGCCAAAAATAAAATTCAAAAATCGAATAATTTATTCATTTGCTTAGGCGGAGCAGACTCAAAGAATCACACCTTAGAAGTGCTTGAACAAGTAGAAAAAACAGGAGAAACGAATACTTGTTTCTTAGTACTTGGCGGAGCTTATTTACATAAAACGGCATTAGATGGTTTCTTGAAAAACACGAAACTCAAAATTGAAATTTTGAGTAGTTTGTCGGCAGCCGAAATGGTATTTTATATGAATCAATGTGCAAGAGCGATTACGCCTCCGAGTACAATTTCTTATGAATATTTGAGTACTGGCGGCATATTATTTTTAAAAGTGATTGCAGACAATCAACTGAATATCAACCGATATTTTTTGAAAGAAAAAATAGCCTTGAACTTTGAGGAGGATTTTGGAAAATACGACGACGAAGCGTTATCTGAATGGCTAAAAAAGCCATCAAACTTATTTGATGGCAATCAAAAAAAACGCTTTCATGATATTTTTTATCGATTGACAACATCGACTCGTTTGGCACAAATACAAGATTGTAAAATGTATTTTGATTGGGCAAATGATTCAATAACTCGACAACAATCTTATAATGCGGCACCAATTTCTTACGACACACACAAAGCTTGGTTCAAAAGACGATTAGAAGACAATCGCTCAATTCTATATATTGTCGAATTTAATAAAAAACCGATTGGACAAATTCGTTTTCAACTTGAAAAGGAAACGGCTATAATTAGTTACTCTTTGGATGAAAATTATCGTGGAAAAGGATTAGGAAAATGGATTTTGAAAAATGGAATTACTACTTTACGTAAAAATCGTCCGTACCTTGAAATCATCGGTTTTGTCAAGTTCGAAAATATAGCCTCTGCGGTAACTTTTCGGAATTTAGGTTTCCGAGAGTTCGTGGCGAAAGAAATTAAAAATTCTTATAAATACGTTTATTAAGTATTAAATATTAAGTATTAAAACCATCTTACTTTTTAATTAATAATTAATAATTAAT
>CAWVWD010000638.1:0-2762 GCA_963933585.1 uncultured Saprospiraceae bacterium | reverse complement strand
ACGCAAGGGGCATCTGGAGGGCCAAACGGAATGATCAATGTCGATTTTATTAGAGAAGTAGATTTCTACTCCGGTGCATTTCCTGCTAACCGTGGAAACTCATTGAGTTCCATTTTTAATTTTAAACAAAAAGATGGACGTGATGATCGAATTGGTTTCCGTGGAACAGTTGGTGCAAGTGATTTAGCATTGACTTTAGAAGGACCGATTGGTGATAAAACAACATTTTTAGTTTCGGCACGTCGTTCTTATTTAGAGTTTTTATTCGGTTTATTAGAACTACCGTTTTTGCCTGGTTATTGGGATTTTCAAGCAAAAGTGAAATACAAACCAGACAACAAAAATGAATTTACATTCATCGGTTTAGGTGCAATTGATCGATCTGTTTTAAACCTAGAAGCAAATGAAACAGAAGATCAGCAATTCCTTTTGGATAACTTACCAGAACAATTCCAATGGAACTATACGAATGGTTTGGTTTACAAACGTTATCGTGACAATGGTTATTTGACATTCGTGGTAAGCCGTTCAATGTTGAATAATGAGTCTACGAAATATCGTAATAATGACGATTCTGATCCAAGTAATTTAACTCAAAATTACGTTTCGCAAGAAATCGAAAATAAACTTAGAATTGAAAATACAAGTCGTACGAATGGTTATAAAATTAATTATGGTATAAACTATGAATTTGCAAAGTATAACTTAGATAATTTTGCATTGTTTTCAGTAGGCGGAACTGTTTTTGAACAGACGCAGAAAAGTGAATTCAATATGAATAAATACGGATTCTTTGGTCAAATTAGTAAGAAGTATATTGACGAAAAATTAATCTTATCATTAGGTGTTCGTGCAGATGGAAATGATTTCAATGATGAAATGAGGAACCCTTTGAAACAATTGTCGCCTCGTTTCTCCGCAGCTTATGCAATTACACCTGACTTTATTGCCAATTTTAATACAGGAATTTATTATCAACTACCAGCTTATACGATTTTAGGATTTCAAGAAGATGGTAATTTAGTAAATCGTGATAGAACGGATTTCATTCAAGCAACGCACGTCGTTGGAGGATTAGAATATAATACAAAATCGAATTCCAAAATTACTTTAGAAGGTTATTATAAATTATACGATAATTATCCATTTCTTTTACGTGATAGTTTGAACATTGCGAATATCGGTGGCGATTTTGGTGCAATCGGAAACGAACCTGCGATTTCTAATCGTGCAGGAAGAACGTATGGTTTGGAAGCATTATTTCAACAAAAATTCTATAGAGGTTTCTATGGAATTCTTTCTTATACACTTGGTGTAAGTGAGTTTGAAGATAAAAATGGTGACTTAGTCGCTTCTTCTTGGGATAGCCGACACATCATTGCAATTACAGCAGGAAAGCAATTAGGAAAAAATTGGGAAATTGGTGCAAGATGGCGTTTCCAGTCTGCTTTGCCAGAAACGCCGGATGATCCGAATGCGAATTTAGTGCCTGTTTGGTTATTAAATGGTCGTGCTTTACCGGATTATAATCAATTAAATACGCTTCGAGGTTCTAATTTTCATGGTTTAGATATTCGTGTTGATAAAAAATGGTTCTTTGAGAAATGGAGTTTGAATGCTTACATTGATGTTCAAAATGCATATAATTTCCAATCAGAAACACAACGTCAATTATTGAATAGAGATGATAATGGTAATCCAGTTATTATTGACACTTCTCTTCCTATGGATCAGCAACGTTATGATACGAGAACGCTTATTTCTCTTAATGGTCAAGCGTTACCAACGGTTGGAATTATTATTGAGTTTTAAAATTAATAAATATATAGAGCTTTTTTATGTCGGTTTTGTAGCTTTTTTTAATAATTTATAAAAAAAATCAGAAAAAAGTTGCAGAAGTTAAGTCATAAAAAGTTTCTAAATATTCATATTTAATAATATTTAACATAGTTTTGAAAAGGTGATGCCACAATGTTGGCATCACTTTTTTTATTTTATGTAAATTTGTATTATAAATTATAATTTGATTTATATTTGAAAGTATCGGCTTTTGAAATTAACAATCTGAGGATTGATTTTCGAAATTTCAAAAGCAGTTTTACAAAGTAACTTTGGGTTATTTTATTGCTAATTATTAAAAATGAATTTATGAGACAGTTTATATATATGAATTCTAAAGCTATTATTTTTGTCAGTATCTTATTTGCGTTAGCGAGTTGTCGCCCTTTAACATCGACATTCAGGAGTTCAAATAAGAAAGAAACGGCAGAAAATACAGAGAAAGAACCGACGACAAAACTTAAGCTAAATCAAAGTTTCCGTATTCCATCAGGGCCGATGGATACAGAGGAATTATTAATTGCACAAGCTAAATCTGCGGCAAAGGAGCAAGCACTCAAAAGAGCCGAAATGGCAAGAAATCGAAAAGCTGCCGAAGCTGCAAAAAATAGCTCAGTTGATATTTCAAATGATATTCCACGTATTGATCAATTAGAGAATAAACAAGCAAAAAATGCTGCGAAAGAGTTATTAGCGAAACGGGCTGCAATGGAAAGAGCAAAACGTATGACAGCTGAACAGAGGAAAGATAAAGAAATATATCTAGCTGATAAAGAATCTGATGCAGAATTAAATCGCTTAAATGCAAGGGAAAAAGCAGCGGAAGATGCAAAAGAAATAAAGTTAGCTGAAGCACGCATCGCAGCGAAAAAAGCAGCAGTTGCTAAATTGGAACAGGAACGTATTGCGGCAGAAAAAGCAGC
>CAWVWD010000637.1:0-2766 GCA_963933585.1 uncultured Saprospiraceae bacterium | reverse complement strand
GCAATGGCAATTAAGCCAAATTTTATTTTTTGCATTGTTTGTTTAGATTTTAGACTTTAGATCTTAGACATTAGATTTAAACGATTCCTGTCTAATCTAATATTTAAGGTCTAACATTCAATATTAAAATTTAAATCTATAAGATAACGCTGGAACGATTGGGAATAATCCGTATTGAACGAATTTGCGTTCTCCAAATCTATATTCATCATTGATGAAAAACGGATTTACACGACTGTAAGCGTTATACGCTCCGATAACGATAGTTTCGTCCCAATATCTACGCTTTTTGTGAAATTCAATCGAAACATCCAAGCGGTGATAAGCACCCATTTTATAAGAGTTTTTATCTTCACCTCTTTCTACTTGTGATGAATTATAAGGATTGAAAGCATCCGGGAATGATGATGGATAATATGCGTTCTGACGAAATTCAGGTAACGTAATCGAATTTCCTGTGCCATAAACCCAAACTGCTGAAGCACTGATTCTATCTGTAATATCATATGCCAAAACAATAGATAAATCGTGTCGTCTATCATATTTGAATGGATAAACTTTTCCACCATTAATATCATCGAATTGTCGATTCGTCCAAGCTAAAGTATAACCAATCCAGCCTGTAAAATCTCCAGTTTTCTTTTGTAGAAAAAATTCTGCTCCATAAGATTTTCCATTTCCTTGTGTCACTTTACTTTCCCATCCTGTATCTTCTTCGCCTGGAAGTGCAAGGAAAGAAGCACCTTCTACATAAGAAACTAAGTTTCTCATATCTTTATAATAACCTTCAATGGAGAATTCAAAAACATCTGCAAAAGTCTTGGCAATTCCGATTCCTGTTTGCCAAGATTGTTCTGGAATAATTTCTTTTGTTGTCGGAACCCACAAATCAGTTGGTAATCCCAAACCTTCATTTGTTAGTAAGTGAACATACTGCGTCATTGTTGTAAACGAAGCTTTTAAAGAAAAATCATTTGGTAAATGATATAACAGCCCCAAACGAGGTTGAACCGAGTAATATGTTTTTCCTTCTACATTAAAAGCAGAAGCGTGAACGCCAATATTTGCTTGAAATTTTGTTCCGATTTTTAAATCATCCTCTCCATATAATGCAAATTCGTAAGCTCTTGTGTTTTGTGAACCTGTATTGAAAACGGTATCAATTGTTCCAACTGTAATTTGTGATTGTGAAACTCCAGGGCTGAAATCATGTTGTGTCACGCCTGCTCCAAAACGAATAAAATGATCCGGATTTGGAATATAGTCAAAGTCAATTTTTGCTGCAATATCTTCAATTCCCGAAAGATATTCAGATGCAAAAGCTGTTTTGTTTGTAACACCATTATCGACTTCTATAGATTCAAATCCAAACCCTGTATTGAATTTATATCGGCTATAAGTTGCCGTTGTATTACTAAATAATTTATTATTCCACATTCGATTCCAACGCATCGCACTGGTGATATTCCCCCAGTCTAAGCCGGCAGTTGTGGTATATCCACCTAACTCTCGCAAATCTTCTTTGAAAGTCGTTCTGAAAACATCATTTCCGAAATAAGCAGATAAAAACAATCTATCTTTTTCTGAAAATTTATGATTAATCTTGGCATTCAAATCATAAAAATAAACATCAAGATCCGCATCAATACCTTGTGTCGCTAAACTTGCTCCAATAAAAGGCGAAGCCAAAGCATCAATATACGTACGTCGAGCAGAAACGATAAATGAAGTTTTATCTTTTATGATTGGACCTTCTAATGTTAATTTTGAGAATACCGTACCAATCGCACCTTCACCTTTGAATTCCTTCATATTTCCTTCTTTCATATTGATTTCCAATACAGAAGACAAACGACCACCATAACGAGCAGGAAAACCACCTTTTGTCAAGGTGACACTTTTAATTGCATCGGCATTGAAAACAGAGAAAAATCCAAAAAGGTGAGAAGCATTATAAACAGGAACGCCATCTAATAAAATCAAATTCTGATCCGGAGAACCACCTCGAACATACAATCCGCTCGTTCCTTCTCCTCCAGATTGAACGCCTGGCAGAAGCTGTAAAGTTTTCAAAATATCAACTTCACCAAGTAAGGCCGGTAATTTTTGAATTTGTTTAATTGGAACTTCGATTTGGCTCATCTGTACTCGATCTTCGATGCGTTCGCCTTGTTCAGCAGTCACAACGATTTCATCCAATTGTGCTCCATCTGCTAATCCGATATTCATTGAAATATCTTTATTCAAATACAATCGGAGATATGAAGTTTGATAACCAATATAGGAGACGGATAAATAAACGGAATCTTGCGGCAAAGTCAAGCTATAAAAACCAAACGTGTTACTGGTTGTTCCTTTATTACTTATCGGATCAAAAACATTCGCTCCAATAAGTTTTTCGCCAGTTGCGGCATCTTCAAGATAACCGCTAATTGTGAATTTGTCTTGTGCAAAACTAAAAACGCTACAAAACAAAAAGGCAGCTATTAATAATAACTGATTGAGTTTTAACATCATTAATAATCGGTTTTTAAATTACAATAATTCAATATTAAAGTTCATAGTTTTTAGTGCGTAACAAAAAAATATTTATTTTTTATCGAAATATTGAAATCAAAATACTTTCAAAAATATTTTATAATTTGGTAATGTGATAATATTTATGTTTCGGTAATTACATCTTTCTTAACCGAATTTAACGTAATTTCGCTGCTAAGTAGTAAGTCAAGTTAATAGTGTCGAGTAGATTTTATATCAAAATTTGTC
>CAWVWD010000636.1:0-2766 GCA_963933585.1 uncultured Saprospiraceae bacterium | reverse complement strand
AGAAAATGAATTGAAATCATTTAATATCAGTTACGACCCAGAATATACTGCAATTGATGTACATAAAATTGAAATTCATCGAGGTAAAGAACAGATTTCATTAGAAAATAATTTACATAGAGAAGTGGTAAAATGGACGGAATTCCTTGGTCAGAACCTTTATGATGATAATGCTCGATTGGAGATTTATTTTGACCGATTACAAGAAAGAGATTTGGTTGAAATAGCTTATAGCAGAAGAGGAGAACAGCCGGATTATTTTGACAAACTGAGTTCACATTCCGTGATAGAAGGTGAAAATTTTAGAGGAAAAAACTATGACCGAATCTTAACACATCCAAATAATCCTATTTATTATACGCCACTGAATTTTGAAGCGGATTTAAAAAATCAAAAAGAAGGGAAATACAATGTTTTAGAATTAGTGATGACGAGTGATACTTTTCTGGAAAAACAAAATGTACCGAGTTGGTATAAAACGACTAAGCAAATTTATTTTACAGATATTCCAAATTGGAAAGAACTCATTGATATTCATTTGAAAAACCATAAGTTAGAAATTCTTCCTACGGAAGCGATTCAAAAGAAGGTTTTAGAGTTAACTAAAAACGTACCTAAAAAAGAAGATAAAATCCTTCAAGTTTTAAATTTTATCCAGCGGGATATTAAGTATCTTGATTATGCTTTAATTGAACCTCGCCCTGCGGCAACGGTCTTACAACAAGGTTATGGCGATTGTAAATCAAAATCACTTTTGGCAATAAAAATGTTGGAATGCTTAAATGTAAACGCTTATCCAGTTATTGTTGCTTCCTATGGTTTAGATGATAGATTAGTGAATTGTCATTCGTCACAAGTTTTTAATCATGAAATAATTGAGTTTATTTATAGAGGCGATACAATTACTTTTGATGCAACAATGGATTTTCAAAAAGGCAATATTTATCAAAAATATGTAAATGACTTTCGGTACGGTTTGCGAATTATTGAAGGAAATAAGGAATTATCAAAATTGAAATATGAGAATAATAGTAAAGTAATATTTGAAACGGTAGTTACGCCAGAATTCATTTTATCAGATGACGAAACTCAATATCATATTCAACAAAAAATTCATTTTTGGGGAGAAATTTCGAAGCGATGTACCGACGTTTATGAAAATCAAGGTATCAATAGGATTGGACAAGAAGTTTTAGACGATTATTACTTTACGAATAAATGTACTGGAATCAATAGTAATTTCGAATATAGTTATACTTCAAATAAAGACGAATCATATTCTATTTTAGATGCTAAATTTAAAAAGTGTAAAGGTTTTTACAGAACTCATAATGGTAAAATTTCCGTTATTCCGGAAGCGATGAAAAGATGGTTATTTAGTTTGACAAAGGATGGCGACGATTCATGGCATGACAATTTTCGTTATACGAAAATTCCGCAGGTTGAACATCATCTAAAAATCGCTTTAAAAGATAGCATGAATTTCCAACCAGATACCTTTTCGATTGAAAATGATTGGTTGCAATTTTCTAAAAAGGTTTGGATTGAAGGAGATACTATTTATGCAGATTATTTTGCGATGGCTTTAAAACCTTTTATAAATAGTGATGATGATGAGCTCATGCTTACGATAGATACAATACAGCGTTTGTTAGATGTTTTTGTTACAAAAGCAGATATTTTTTCGATTGAAGATGACTATGATTACAAGAGAAGTATTTGGGATCAAATAATTTCGATTGGGCTTCTTGTCTTAATGGTTGCTGTGGTTTTTATAAATTTTAGAGTTTTGATAAAACGCAAACAACGTATTAGAGTCTTAGAAAGTGAGAATAAAGAATTGAAAAAGCAAGTCGAAGGTTTTAGTGAAAGTATTGATAATTGAGATACGTTTTGATTATTTCCATTTTATTAACAATGAACTAATTACAATTTAAACAATCGTTTTATAATTTTGCAGATTATATTATTACGGCATACAGATGTTACAAGGAAATACACTAACGGTTTTAAAATTTGATAGAATAAATCTATTACATTTTAGTCAAAAAAAGGGTATCTCTGTCGTTCATCGAAAAAATTAAACAATGAAATATTTTGCATTATTAACAGTCTTTTTGACACTTGGAGTTTATAGTTGTGATCCTTTTCCGAAATGTGAGGAAGTCGATAACTTGGAAGTATTTGATGATTTACGAAATTTGGATAGCATCCAATATTTTGGACATCGAATCCTTGTAATTCCGGAAGCTTTTGATTCTATAAAGCCGGAAATGAAGTTTTTTATTAATAATGATTCTACTTATCAAGCAATTAAAGATAAGGCAATAAGTGAAGGTTGTGTAGATTGCGTGTTTCCGAATATCGACTTTTCAAGACGTACTTTGATTGGTCAATATTTTGTGATTGGTTGTGATGAAAGCCCCGAACAACATTATGTGGAGACTTCTGATTCGACGTATACATTTTATACGAAACACGTCAATAATCAGCAATGTAGCTATATGACTTGTCCAAATATAACTTTTCACTGGTTGCTTGTTCCTAAGTTAGAATCGATTGATCAAGTTGAATTTATTAACGGACGATTCTATTACGAATGTGATTGTTAAATTAGAACATTTTTATGTTCCAGTAGCGGCTGCTTTAGCTACCATTGAATGTTATGCGGCAATTAAAGCAATTGTTATTATAAGTAGAAATCAAATCGAGTTATGAGAAAATTACTTTACATCTTACCAATATTTTTACTCCTAAGCTGTGAAA
>CAWVWD010000635.1:0-2768 GCA_963933585.1 uncultured Saprospiraceae bacterium | reverse complement strand
CCAAACATTAGTCACACTATCTTGTTTAATAGTAAGACTATTCTTATTAAGTTTAAAATATAAAATAATCAATTGTTGATAATTTATAGTTAGTTGATCTTTAAAAATTTTTAACCAATATTTTACGCTCTAACTTTATTATTCGATCTTTTTTACGACTTAAAATAATATTTATGAAAAAGTCAATGTTTACAATAATCGTTGCTTGTAGTTTATTTACACTCTTAGAAGGACAGGATTTGAATGTAAATCATGGAACGGTTAATCCGAATCCAGAAACATACGGCCGAGAAGTGCTTTTTTATTTGACACAAGCAGATAATTTAATGCTTTTAGGTCAGTACGAACAAGCGATTTTGAATTATGATAATGCTATTGCTCAATCGCCTGAATTCGCAGAAAGTTATATTCGGCGTGCGATGGCAAAATATAAACTGAGTCGACTTACGGAAGCTCAAGAAGATTATAATACAGCGACTCGTCTGAACCCTTATATTGGTGATCTTTATGGATATCAAAATGATATGCGAAAATTACAAATTTTGGCTTTCAATCCGTTGAATTTCATACAGTTACCAACGCTTCAATATCGCTTATTATACTATGAAGAAGCCTATTCAATGGACTTTCAGGAAAATGAAGATTTGGAAGTAGAGCCAACGGAGAATTATTTGATTCATAAAACTTTAGATTACTTACAAAATGGAGATTTGGTGAGTGCATTATCCGTTTTGGAAGATATTAAAGATTCGGATAATTCGATGATTTATGATTTAAAAGGCATTATTTATAATGAACAAGAAAATTGGGAATTGGCGGAAGCTAATTATAAAAAAGCGATTGATTTTGATGAAACATATGAGTTAGCGGTGTTGAATTTGAGTATGTTAAAGGCTCAACAAGGCGATTTGAAAATGGCATTAAGCTTAGTAAATCAAATAATTGCATTGAATCCTGATTTCAAAAAATCGTACTTTTATAAAGCGACGATTTATAAAAAAATGGGCGAAAACGAAAAAGCTTTAAAGCAATATGATTTGCTGGAGGCGAGGGAAGATTTGGTTTCTTATGAAGTTTTCTTGAATCGAGCGATTGCTCAAAAAATGTCAGGCGATGCGTTGAGTGCATTGGGAGATATTAATAAGGCGATTGCATTGAAACCTCAAAGTGCGACTTTATACAAAGTCCGTGGGAATATTCATATTTTATTGAACAACTACTTTGAATCCGTTAACGATTATACGAAAGCAATTGAGTTAAATAATGAATTTGCAGAAGCGTATTTTAATCGTGGGATTGCGAATATTTTGGCACAAAACAGAACGGAAGCCTGCTTAGATTTTGAGCGGAGCTTGGCATTAGGTTATGAAGACGGAGCGGAAAAGTTGAAGTATTTTTGTAGCTTTTAAAATAGCGTTTTATGACAAATTCCGTAAAAAACTAATTTCTTGTTCTTGCTGAATATTTTCCGTGTTAATATATTGACGTGTTCACGTTATCGCAAATGTAGATTTATGAATATGAAAATATAAATTAACTTTCGGTTTCATTTCATTAGGAGATTTATCAAAAAATCTAAATTATTAGAGGTCGGACACTTTCAAAGCGTCCGACCTTTTTATTAATTTACTCCGCTGCGGAACCAATGAAAATATTATTCACCTTACTTCCTTCTGAAAATTGAAAAATAATACCGCCATAAATCGTTCCTGCAACTAAGGTAGAAGTCATTTCTGGGGTAGAAATTTCCGCTTTATAAGCCTGGAAAACTTCCTCATGAGTACTTCCGATTCCAATGTTTCGAGAAGTTTTGTATTTGCAACCTTCCGAAATCGTAATGCTGTTGGATACAATTTTACCGGCTTCTAATTTAATAAAATCCAATTCGATTGTTTTATTTTGATATACTCTTGCTTGATGCTCGAGTCCGTCTGCCCCCCAAAATTCAAAAGGGGTCGTTTCGCTTGGCTCTCCAACGATTGCTTCGACTTCATCTGTGGTTAATCCTATTTTCAAATCACCGATGGTCTCCGTTTCCATTAATTCAAATCCAATATTTCCAAAATCTTTATCTTCGATTTCTTCTACCTGTATTTGCTGTAATTCTACTTGCTGTTCGGCACCATCGTTTTCACTGTCTACATTTTGGTTACAAGCAATAAACGTCAATATTACAATGGTAAAAATAAACTTACTTTTCATAGTTTTGTGTTTTGGTATGACAATCGGAAGAAAATCGTTTGATGGTTGAATCTTTCCCTCCCCCTCCCCTGCTCGTTCGCACAGCAGGCGAGCTTTTAAGGGAGAGAAAAGTCCATTCCAGTTTTATCGGGAGGAAAATGTTTTATACGAAAAAGCGATTTTTATTTCTTTGCGATTGCCTTGATATTCTTGTTTTTGTGTGACAAAGTCTTAAATTAGGATGCAAATTACGATTAAAAAAGCAACAATTGAAGAAGCGTCACTAATTGCGATTCGGTTTTATCAAAGACAGCATTTTGAATTTATAAAGAAATCAAAACACGCTATTGGCGAACAGGTTTTTACGGTTGATGTGATGGAGAAAGCATTGTGAATGATGAATTACCAAGCCAAAATACAAGAAGCACAAAAAAGACTTTCATCTATAGATGAAAGCCTTTTTTAAATTTGTAATTGTCTCTTTGTACTTGTTTCCTACTCGACCAAATGATCAATTACATCATCAATTTCTTCGCCTTTTGTTACTTCATGAAAGACGACATAATTCGCACACATAAAAACAGGAA
>CAWVWD010000634.1:0-2772 GCA_963933585.1 uncultured Saprospiraceae bacterium | reverse complement strand
AGTAAGAATGGTTACATCATATTTTTCTTGCGTTTCATCAATTAATCGTTTGATGAAAGCATTTAAATCATAATATGTCTGAATATTTCGCTCTCGACTTATTGCACCGTAACGCATCAAGCCATCAATCAAAGCATAAGAAAGGCCAACTCGCTTCTTTATCAAGTCCATATATTCTTTCGCCTTTTCAGATAACTCATCCGAAAAGTCATCCTCCATGAATTGAATCAGCGTATTTAGACCTCGAATGGGCGTTTTTAAATCATGCGATGCCGCATATATAAATTGTTCCAAGTCGTGATTTAGACTAACTAAACGCTTATTTTGTCGTATTAAATCTTTCTCATGTTTTTGGATTAATAGTGCTAAAGGATAGAATATAAATACCCCTTCTAATATTATTAGTCCTAATATTAAAAGAACCGCTAATATAACTTGATTCTCTAAACGAGTACTAATTCTAGTAGATTCTACTTGATATTCATCGTGCATTTTTTCAAGACTGAGAAGTAAAGATTCTACAGCCATTTTATTAATCATTATCGCTGCATATTGGCGACTTAGAGAATCTTCGGAATTGATAAAAACTTCTATTTTTTCTAAAAAAATCTGAATCTTCTTATTTAAATTATGTGGTGCTTCGTAATACACAGCATCTATAGCATCCGTTCGTATGACTGGAAGCTTTTCACTTCCATTGATTAGGGTATAATGAGCGATTTTTATGCTATCACTTAATTCTTTAATAATTGTTTCATAAGCTTCTTGTTGTCTTAGTTGATTAGACTGGTTTGAT
The DNA here is from genome assembly GCA_963933585.1 of uncultured Saprospiraceae bacterium. Lineage (GTDB taxonomy): Bacteria > Bacteroidota > Bacteroidia > Chitinophagales > Saprospiraceae > CAWVWD01. The sequence continues at coordinate 1,976 of CAWVWD010000634.1, read as the reverse complement.
AAGTTCGTGTAAAGTGCAATTCGTTGAGAATACATAGCTTGTTTACTGCTGATATTAAGAATTGCAGCATTTTTATTTCCTTTATGTATTAATGACCGTATGCTAAAAAATGCTGCTAACGCAACGAAGCCAATTAAACTTAAAGCAATTATATATTTTATTATGGAGTTGAGTCGTATCAAAACTTTATTTTCAAATTTTGGAGAAATTGTTAATAATACTAATTCTAAATTAGCACACACACAAAAGTAGTGTATTCAAGGTCTATTTTTTTAAATAACCAAAATTTAATATAATATATTTTTGATGGAAAATGTAATAACAATAAATAAATATGGAAAATGTTGATATGTTTAAATTATAGAAGAATTTAATTCATATAACATTTATTGAAAAATATAGCTTTTTAACTTAAATATTGAGTGTTTGAGCAGAAGTAAGAGAATAGGAAATAAATGATTCGATTATTTTATGCCTTATTATGACTTGAGTAGTCGGTAGAGTGGGAAAGAACAATCATAACGTTGTGATTATTTTACTCAGGTATTTAATGGTCTTGGGCCAAACATCAATTATAATAAAACGGATTAAAAAACCGAATTTCTGTATCAGAAACTCGGTTTTTTAATCCGTACTCTTAGGTCACTTTACTATTATATTTCGATATTCATTTCGTGAATTATTAAATATTAAATTCAATATTCAACACTCAATAGTAAAGCGATTTAAAGCCTTTATTAATCACTTGACAACATCGAAATCAAACGCAATAACTCCAAGTATAACCAAATTAAAGTGATTAATAATGAAAATCCTGCGTACCATTCGAAGTAACTCGGAGCTTTGGACTGAACACCAGTTTCAATCATATCGAAATCCAATAACAAGTTTAACGCTGCAACCACAACGATAACCAAGCTAATTCCAATGCTCAACATGCCGCCATCATGTAAAAATGATAAACCAGCACCGAACATATTTCCAACCCAAACCACAATATACATGACCATGATTCCACCAGTTGCAGCGATAATTACGCTACGGAATTTTTCAGTCACCTTAATGATTTGAAAACGATATAGAATCAACATTAAAGCTAACGTACAGATCGTCAGACCAACAGCTTTGAATACGATTCCATCAACCATCATTGCATAATTATAGGAAACTGCACCAAGGAATAAACCTTCTAAAGCTGCATATAACCAAGCTAACTTTGGCGCCCATTCTTGCTTAAATATAATGACCAAAGCTACCAGTAATCCACCAATCAGACCACCTAACATCAACGAAAAAGCTCGTTCAGGAGCAGTTTGAGATAAGTTCCAAGTCATCGCAGCCGTGATAAATAAAATACCAATCAACATCAAACTTTTGTTAATCGTACCTTGTAGTGTCATCACGCCACCATCCGTCGTGCTGAAACCTTGTTCTTTCGCTATTTTTCCAATACGACTCATCGCTGGATTTGAACTTCCAAGAGAAAATTTCCTTGCCATAATTTTTAATTAAAATTTATTGAGATAAAAAAAATTGATCGATAAAGGTAATCATAAAATGGGAATTTTGAATACAGAGTAGGGAACTTTGAATGTAGAAATTACAATAATTTATGATTATTTCAGTCCTAATTCTACATTTCTATTTCCTAATCCACTAACAAATCAAGCCCTTTATTACTTTCAAAAACGTAATTTATAATAAAATGTTCATAACCATGCTTCAGATGAAAAGTTATCAAATGAGCCATCGTTTCATATAAATATTTAATCCGCCGCTTATCATAAATTTCAAACGGATTCACCGCTCCTAAATAATCGCCATCCAACATCACCGATTTTTCCCAACGTTCATTGAGTTTCCAAGCTGTTGTCGTTTTTCCTGTGGCGATTGAGCCGTTTATGATGGTTATCATTCGTGGATTTTTATATTATGGAAGTCGATTCTAAGGTTTAATTTCGGACTTTGCTATCATC
>CAWVWD010000633.1:0-2775 GCA_963933585.1 uncultured Saprospiraceae bacterium | reverse complement strand
TCAAGACAGACGTTTTACGATCACGTCCCATTCGAGCAGTTCCCATTTCATGAATACCTAAACCGACACCATACTTATCGTCATATGTTTGGACATTTTTACCACCAGCAGCCTCTAACATTTCTTTCGCAGATGCTTTCATATCTTCTCGCATCTTCATTTCATTTTCTTTAATTTCCGTATTAAAATCGACCGTCGGTAATCCCCAAGAGTCCAACTTATCATAATTCAACTGCATGAAATTATCTTCGTAAGGTAATGTTTCACCAAATCCGTGAAAGTTCATCGTCCATCCACCGGGCATTTGAACTGCTTTTTTCAAATCTGCACCAAAACCTTTTTCTTCTGCGACTTGATGCCAACCTCCTCGACTTCCACCACCTTGATAACCGAAACCACGAACATAATCTCTATCCGTATCGCCTCCTAAATTTCGGAAACGAGGAACATAAGTTCCATTTGGACGACGACCAACAAAATATTGATCTTCGAAACCATCAAATTCTGCTCTTGCACCTGCTTTAAAATGATGATCCATCAAATATTTACCTAAAGCACCACTTTCATTACCCAATCCATTCTCATGTCCTTCGGGTTTTGATTGCATCAAAATAGAGGTAGACGCTACAGCAGACGCACATAAGAAAACTACTTTTGCATAGTATTCAATGATTTCCTTAGTTTCTTTATCAATAATACGAACGCCAGTTGCTTTACCAGTTTCCTTATCATACATTACTTCTGTCGCAATAGAGAATGGGCGAATTGTTAAATTTCCTGTTTTTTCTGCTGCGGGCAAAGTCGATGATTGACTGCTAAAATAAGCACCATAAGGACAACCTCGCATACATCGATTTCTTGATTGACACTGGCCACGACCGTTATGCGGAACCGTCAAATGTGCAGTTCTACCAATCGTTACAATTCTATCATTAAACTGTTCCTTAACTCGTGACCGAACGTGTTTTTCAATACAATTATAATCCATCGGTGGCAAAAATTCACTATCGGGCAACTGTGGTAAACCTTCTGATTGTCCACTAATTCCAGCAAACTTTTCTACGTAAGAATACCAGGAAGCGATGTCCTTATAGCGAATTGGCCAATCCACACCATGACCATCTTTCATATTTGCCTCAAAATCATAATCTGACCAACGATAACATTGTCGGCCCCATACTAAGGAACGTCCACCGACCTGATAACCCCGAATCCAATCAAAACGCTTTCCGTTTATTTCATTATATGGATGCTCTGAATCCTTCACAAAGAAATGCTTATGTTGTGCTCTAACTGTATATCCAGTTCTATTTTGTTTAGGATAATGTTCATCAATTTCTTTTTGGGAAATTTTTCCACCGAATTTAAATTCCCATGGATCTTTATTCGCTGTCGGATAATCTTCAATGTGTTTCACATCCCGACCACGATCTAAAACGATGGTTTTTAAGCCCTTCTCACAAAGTTCCTTAGCAGCCCATCCTCCGCTAATTCCAGAACCTACGACAATAGCATCGTACGTTCTTTCTGCCTTACTTTTTCCGTTAATATTGCTCATAATTTGTATCTGGTTAAAGTCTTTACTTTTTAAAAGTATTCATTTATACTGGAATAAAATGTTTAAATAGAATATATCTTCAATATTATAATTTGAATTATTTAAACAAGTTCCCAACATAGTATTTTTTTTGTAAATATTCAAAATATCCTTTGGCTTTGTGTCTTTTTAACAATTTGACACACACATTATATTTATTGTAAAATTTTTAATTCTCGCTTTTGTTGGCCTCCTTAAAATCAGAAAATAATTATACGAAAAATAATTAATTAATTAAAAAACAGGTCACAATCTAAACGAAATCTAAATTGGTCTCGTAATGGTATTAAATTAATAGTTATCATCAATTTTCGCCAACAAAAATTCATACCTTTATGTTATAATTGTGTCATTAAAAAAAGATAATAGGTGTTTCAAGGTATTTCAATAAAAAAAATTAGAGTTTCCAAACATTTTGGTGACCTCTTTTATGCCAAAAATATCGTTTGCCTTCACACCAAAAATATATAAATACTATGAAATTAATACATATTGTAGCCGTCATCGCTATTGCAGTTGGAATTGGAATCTTAGTTTCTGCCTCAAATGATATGGCGACGTATTCTAATTTCCAAGATGCTTTTGATAATCCAGGACAGAAGTTTAAAGTCGTTGGAACATTGTCGAAAGACAAAGAAATGCATTACGATGAACAAGAAAATCCGAATTACTTCACTTTTTTCATGAAAGATAATGAAGGAGAAGAACACAAAGTCATTTTGCGTCAGCCAAAACCTCAAGATTTTGAGCGTTCTGAGCAAATCGTATTGACCGGAAAAGTAGATAGTGAAGAGTTCATTGCGACAGATATGCTGATGAAATGTCCTTCTAAGTATAAGGATGAAGAAATTCAAATGAAAAAAGCAGCACAAGGAAGTTTATAAAACATCAATACAACTTTTTAACGCAAAGATACTATGTTCTTTTTGCAAAGGATGCAAAGTACTTCCTTCCGCCTCTGCAAAATCTCCTGTATCATTGCGTTAAATGTTAACTTATCCCTCGAACCAACTCAAGGTAGCAAAAGGTATTCTGAAAGATAGCACAATTTCCATTTTATCACCGGCGTAATCATTGCAATATTTACCCTTCCTGAAGACAACTAATATTATTGATTACAAATCAAATTTTAGGCTGTTTGTATCTTGAAACTTAGAATAACATTGCTTATATAAAAA